>JAKANV010000050.1 GCA_021823605.1 bacterium
GGAAAACTTGTACCGGTTGGAACAGGATTTAATGAGTCTGAAGGAAAGTAAAGCGTTGATTTTTACCGATAAAAATGTTAAAATCGATAAGTTAAATTAAGAAAAAATATGCCAACAGTAAATCAACTATTAAAAAATCCAAGAAAAGACAAGGTTAGGAAGACAAAGTCTCCGGCTTTGGCTAGATCTTATAATGCCTTAAAATCGAAAGCAGTTAATACAAACTCTCCACAAAAAAGAGGTGTTTGTATTAAGGTTTCCACGACCACTCCAAAGAAGCCGAACTCAGCTTTGAGAAAAATTGCCAGAGTCAGACTTACTAATGGTATGGAAGTAACGGCATATATTCCTGGTATTGGTCACAACCTTCAGGAGCATAGTGTGGTTATGATTCGCGGCGGTAGAGTCAAGGATTTGCCGGGTGTCAGATATCATATTGTCAGAGGAGCACTGGATACTGCCGGAGTTCAGAACAGAAAACAGGGAAGAAGTAAATATGGTGCTAAGAAAGCTTAAAGAGATTAAAAATGCCTAGAGATCCAAGAAAAGTAGAAAAAAGAAAGATTGAACCGGATGCACGATATAAGAGCGTTCTAGTTTCGCAGTTCATAAATAAAACTATGTTAAACGGGAAAAAGTCTGTTTCGACAAACCTTGTTTATAAAGCTTTTGATAGTATTCAGGAAAGCATGAAAACAGATCCTTTGGAAGTTTTCGAGACTGCGGTAAAGAATGTATCACCTCAGGTGCAGATTAAATCTCGAAGAATTGGTGGAGCTACTTATCAGGTTCCGATTGAGGTTAAAGGAGAGAGAAAAATCCATTATGCATTTTCATGGATTCGAGATGCTGCTAGAGCTAGAAAGGGCAAACCCTATGATAAGTGTTTGGCTGAGGAAATTATGGATGCATATAACAATACCGGAACAGCAATAAAGAAAAAAGAAGATACTCACAGGATGGCTGAAGCGAATAAAGCTTTTGCTCACTTCGCCAGATACTAATTAAAAGTCATTATTTTGACTAGGAATTAGAGAGTTATAAAGATTCGTAGATTAATTTGATTTTGTAAGAAAGGTAAAACAAGTGCCAAGGAAATATCCACTGGAAAAAATGAGAAATATCGGGATTATAGCCCACATCGATGCCGGCAAGACTACTGTGACGGAAGGTATTTTGTATACCACGGGCCGAACTCATAAAATCGGTGAAGTCCACGAAGGCGAAGCTACTATGGACTGGATGGAACAGGAAAAAGAGCGTGGTATCACCATCACTTCTGCCGCAACCACTTGTTTTTGGAAAGGCCACAATATAAATATTATCGATACTCCGGGTCATGTAGACTTTACTGTTGAAGTTGAAAGATCTCTCCGTGTACTTGATGGTGCAGTTGTGGTATTTGACGGGAAAATGGGTGTTGAACCGCAAAGTGAGACTGTCTGGCGTCAGGCTGATAAATATAATGTTCCGAGAATTTGCTTTATAAATAAAATCAACCAAACCGGTGGTGACTTCTATAAGAGCCTTGATTCTATTAAAGAAAGATTAAACAAAAACGCTTATCCGGTTCAGTTACCAATCGGTTTTGAACAAAGCATAGACGGTGTTGTAGATCTTGTTACCATGAAAGCCTTCACATATAAAAATTACACTGACAAAGAACTTACAGAAGGTGAAGTACCGGCAGATATGAAAGAAAAATGTGCTAAATACAGGGAAGAACTTCTCGAGAAAGTAGTTGAAGCTGACGATGCGTTAATGGAAAAATATCTCGGAGGAGAAGAGATTACTGAAAAAGAATTTAATTCCGCGATTAGAAAAAGCGTATTAACAGGTAACTTTTATCCAGTATTTGGTGGAGATGGGAGAGGTGTAATCGCTCGAAGTCTTTTAGACGCAATTGTTGAATATCTGCCTTCACCGCTTGAAGTTCCTCAGGCACAAGGCGAAGATCCAAAGACTGGTGAAAAAATAGAAATTCAATCAAACGATGATGAGCCTTTGGCTGCATTGGTTTTCAAAATTGCTACAGATCCATTTGTCGGTAAACTTGCATTCTTTAGAGTTTACAGAGGCAAACTGACAAGTGGAAGCTACGTATACAACTCAATCTCAAATTCTAAAGAAAGAATCGGAAGAATACTTAAAATGCACGCAAACTCACGTGAAGAGGTAAAGGAAGTTTATGCAGGAGAAATTGCTGCAGCAGTTGGACTCAAAGGCACTACAACGGGAGACACAATCTGTGATGTTGCAAAACCAGTAGTCTTGGAACGAATTACATTCCCAGAGCCGGTTATCCAAGTTGCTATTGAGCCAAAGACAAAGGCTGACCAAGAGAAAATGGGTGTTGCACTTTCCAGACTTGCTGAGGAAGATCCGACATTTAGAATCAAAACAAATGAGGAAACAGGCCAGACTCTCATTGAGGGTATGGGCGAGCTTCATTTGGAAATCATTGTTGATAGAATGAAGAGAGAATTCAAGGTTGAAGCCAATGTCGGTAAGCCGCAAGTAGCCTACAAAGAGACAATCAAAGCTTCTACTAAGGTTGAGGGTAAATTCATACGTCAGTCAGGTGGACGCGGTCAGTATGGTCATGTTTGGCTTGAACTTGAGCCGCTTGAGAGTGGTACTGGTTTTGAATTTGAAAATAAAATCGTCGGTGGAGCAATTCCAAAAGAATACATTAATCCGGTTGAAAATGGTGTGAAAGAGGCTATGACAAATGGTGTGATTGCCGGATATCCGGTGGTTGATGTAAAGGTAACTCTTTATGACGGCTCTTTCCACGAAGTTGATTCATCTGAAATGGCATTTAAAATAGCCGGTTCTATGGCTCTTCAGGAAGGTGTTCGAAAGGCAAATCCTGTTATTCTTGAGCCGATTATGAAAGTTGAAGTTTTCACGCCGGAAGATTTCATGGGCGATGTGATGGGTGACATCAACTCCAAACGCGGAAGAATTCAGAAAATGGAAGATAAATTTGGCTCAAAAGTTATTGATGCTCATGTACCGCTTGGAGAAATGTTTGGCTACTCTACAACCCTTCGTTCAATGTCTCAGGGCCGAGCTTCATACTCAATGGAATTTGACCATTATGAAGAGGTTCCGGGTAATGTTGCTGAGGAAATCAAGAAAAAACGCGGAAAAGCTACAGCCGAGTAAAAATTGCTACTTGCAAATATTAAAAAATTAAGGTAAAATATTTCGGTAACGAAAAATTTAAAACCAAATAAAAACAGTTAAAAGGAGAAACTATGGCAGAAAAATTTGAAAGAACCAAACCGCATATTAATGTGGGTACAATCGGACATGTTGATCACGGTAAAACTACTTTGACAGCAGCCATAACTAATGTTCTTTCCAAGCAGGGAAAAGCAGAGGCGAAGAAATTTGACCAGATTGATGCTGCTCCTGAGGAAAGAGAACGTGGTATCACTATCGCGACTGCTCACGTAGAGTATGAAACAGACAAAAGACATTATGCTCACGTTGACTGTCCGGGACATGCTGATTATGTTAAAAACATGATTACTGGTGCTGCTCAGATGGATGGAGCTATTTTGGTAGTTTCAGCTGCTGACGGACCAATGCCTCAGACAAGAGAGCACATCCTGCTTGCAAGACAGGTTGGCGTGCCTTATATCGTTGTTTTCATGAACAAAACTGACCAAGTTGATGACCCTGAGATGCTTGACCTTGTTGAGGAAGAAATCAGAGAGCTTTTAACAAAATATGAATTCCCCGGTAAAGACATCCCAATCGTTCGAGGCTCAGCTCTTAAAGCTTTGGAAGGTGATGCTGATAATGAAAAAGCTATCAATGATCTTATGGATGCGCTTGATTCATACATTCCAGAACCAAAGAGAGATATCGACAAACCATTCCTTATGCCTGTAGAAGACGTTTTCTCCATCAAGGGCAGAGGAACTGTTGCAACCGGTAGAATCGAAAGAGGTGCGGTCAAAGTTGGTGATGAAATTGAAATCGTTGGTATTAAGCCAACCAAGAAAACTGTTGTTACGGGTATTGAAATGTTCAAGAAATCACTTGATTCCGGTCAAGCTGGCGACAACGCCGGTGTACTTCTGAGAGGTATTGAAAAGACTGGTATTGAGAGAGGACAAGTTCTTGCTAAACCTGGAACTATCACACCTCATACAGAGTTCGAAGCAGAAGCATACATCCTGACAAAAGATGAAGGTGGACGACACACACCATTCTTCAAAGGCTACAAACCTCAGTTCTACATCAGAACAACTGACGTTACGGGCGAGGTTATCCTTCCTGAAAAAGTAGAGATGGTTATGCCTGGTGATAAGATTGACATGAACGTTAAACTTATTCAGCCAATCGCTATCGAAGAAGGCCTAAGATTCGCAATCCGTGAAGGTGGGCGAACAGTTGGCGCTGGAGTTGTCACAAAGATTACAAAATAAATCGATTAAAAACTAAAGCACATTAACAACATGGCAGAAGAAAAACCAAAGCAAAGAATCAGAATCAAGCTAAAATCGTATGATCATAAGCTGATAGACCAGTCGGCAAAGCAGATTATTGAGACGGCTGAGAGAAGCGGTGCGCGTGTTTGCGGTCCAATTCCTCTACCGACAGAGAAAAAGGCGATGACGGTCATTCGTGCTTCAAATATCGATAAAAATTCTCGTGAGCAGTTCGAAATGCGAACACACAAGAGACTCATCGATATTACAGAGCCGACAGCTAAGACAATCGATACACTTATGGAACTTTCATTGCCATCGTGTGTGAACATCGAAATCAAAATGTAATTAAGTAGAAAATTCTAAATAAGAAACTCAGCCATAACGGCTGAGTTTCTTTGATTTTGGGTTGCTAATAATAATGTTTATGTTATCATGAAGGTGATTTTAAAATCATTAAAGAAAGGCAACAATGAAAAAAGAAAATATATGGGGACTACTTAGAATCGTAATGGGGTGGATATTTTTATGGGCATTTCTAGATAAAGTATTTGGTTTGGGATTCTCAACAAAAGCAGGGAAAACATGGTTGGATGGCGTATCACCGACCGCGGGGTTTCTAAAGGCTGCTCAGGGGCCATTTGGTGATTTTTTTCATAGTTTAGCAGGTAATGTACTAGTTGACTGGCTATTTATGCTTGGACTACTTCTAATCGGTTTAGCATTAATTCTTGGTATTGGAGTGAAAATCGCCGCTTATTCTGGTTCTGTGATGATGGTTCTGATGTGGTTTGCTTCTATGCCGATTAAAACTAATCCTATAGTGGATGATCATGTAGTTTATCTTCTAGTTCTTTTGTCGCTTGCGAGCGTCGGTGCCGGTCAATATCTTGGCTTTGGCAACTGGTGGAAAAACCAAAAATTCGTCAAAAAGAATTCAATTTTAGAGTAAAAGCTTAGCTATTTTATGAGATTGGACGAATAATCTTTATCCCGAGTTTGTTAGTATTTGGGTATGAAAATATCAAATACATTACCTCAATTCAAAGATAAAAATGCTCTCATTGTCACAACCGGACTTCATACGGCAGATTTCTATATTG
>JAKANV010000001.1 GCA_021823605.1 bacterium
GATATAAAATCTTAATTTTCTCAGTGCTTGAAAAATCAAACTCAGTGCCTCTTAATCCGTCAGTAACCGGTATTTTCTTATCACGTACCAGAGCCAAAAATTCCTTGTATTCCGGAGACGTGTGTACAGCTTTCGTCATTACAACCCTCCCGACTTCATACCTCTTTAGAACATAAATCAACCCGGCTAAATGATCGGCATGGGGATGAGACAAGAAAATTATATCGATTTTGCGCTTGTAAAACGGCATATTCTTACCCAAACCTTCAAGAACGGCTTTATCGGGGCCACCGTCTATAAGAGCATTTTTCCCGTCAGAAAACTCAACGTAAGTGCCATCGCCCTGACCAACATTAAGAAAGACAACTTTTAACTTTTTATCAGAGGTGGCGAAAACCGATGACCAAATACCAACAGAAGCAACCAAAAGAACTATTAAGGCAATCGGCGAAAATATTTTTCTTACTTTATTTTCCAAAGATCAGACTTCTCCTTCTGACAGCTTTATATATAAACAATGCTTCCAAAACTGTGACGTAATAGATGGCCAGATTCAGCGGGGAGAAGTTTAAACCCTCCAAAGAAGCAAATGGTAGGGAGGCCGAAAAATGTATTAAGTATATTATCGCTCTTAGAGAGAAAAGAACCGTCCACGAAATCACATATCCAAAACCCGTCCAAATCATGCCTAAAAAGGCGCTTACAAATCCTATCAGCATCACAAATGGAATAAATGGCAAAACAATAAGGTTTATGAGAAGCGAAATGACAGAAAAGTTCCCAAAATAATAGAGAATTACCGGATAAGCCATGATTTGCGCGCCAAGACTCATTGCCAGTAGCTCTTTTACCGACTCATTTTTGAAAGGCAAAACCTGTTTTATCACCGGAGCAAGATAAATAATGCCGATAAAAGCCGCGAAAGAGAGCTGGAAGCCAAGATCAAATCGCAAAATAAATGGATTCGCAGCAATCATTACTGCCGCTGCCAATATGATAGCCATGCTGGCAGATGATTGCCGACCAATGCGGTATGCCAGAAGCATCATTGCTCCCATGAGACCGGCTCGAACAGCAGAGCTTTGAGAGCCCGTCATTACCACAAACCCAGCAATGGCAGTAAGCGGCATGAAGAAACTCATCTTGGCTGATTTCTTAGAAAAGACCAGTCTCAAAGCCTCAATAATTACGGTGATATTAAATCCTGATAGTGCTATCAAGTGGGTAGTACCTGTTTTCTGTAAATCTTCCATCAGCCAGTCCGGGAGGTTTCTTTTGATTCCCAGAAGCAGTCCCGCCAAAAAAGAAGCCTCCGGTTCGGGGAAAATAGAGTTAATAGTTTCCTCGAAACGATTTCTTACAGAATAAAGCAAGTTTTTAGCCTTCATACTAAGGCTCATGTTCTTTATAACGCTGGCTTTTTCAACTTTCGGAAAAACCATTTGGGCCGATATGCCCTTCGCAAGCAGAGGATTCTTTAACTCATCAGTTTCGGACACAACCACCTTCCCCTCGCTTGTTATATAGTCTCCATATTTTATCCCAGAAAATGGCCTCAAAATGAGGAGAATTTTGGCTTTTTTTGCCTGGTCGTAAAGCACAACTTTTGTCGCCTTTTTGGTATCCTCCGGCGGTTCAACTACCTGACCTGTTATTTTTAAATTGTTATCTTTAGGATACAGGATGTTCTGCAAACTCAAACTATACTGCTGATATCGCAAAACTCCGAGGAAAAAAAATCCAATCGCAATCATGGAAATCCAAAGCCACTTTTGAGGGATTACGGACAAGCTAATGACAAAAAATATAGCAAAAAGTGCAAGGATAGCAGCACTTGAAAGACTAAAATAAGGCGCAAAAAATACTCCTGCGACAAAAGATAGGAGGATAACCCCGGCAAAGACTGCTTTCATAGAAAGATTATGGTGGAATAAGTTCAAATGTTCAAGTAGACTTACTTTAATTTTGAGATTTTGTGTCGTACAATATAGTTATGGCGAGCGTTAATGAACTTATCGGTGACTTCCTAGAATACTGTGAGATAGAGAAAAATCACTCTGACTTAACCATCAGAAACTATGAACATTATCTCGGGCGATTCTTAGACTTTGCCGAGAAAGACCGAAGCCGAGATCTACGTCCAGAACAAATTAATATTGAACTCATTCGCAAATATCGTTTATATCTAAACCGCCTAAATACAGAACTTGGGGGGAATCTAGCAAAAATCACTCAGACCTACCACATCATCGCACTCCGGGCATTCCTCAAATATCTAGCAAAAAGAGATATTAAATCCTTATCGGCCGAAAAAGTAGAGCTCGGCACCATGGAACGTCGGCAAATTGAATTTTTGGAAATATCTGAAGTCGATGACTTACTCTCTGCACCTGAAAAATATCCTTCAAAGAAGGAATTGATAAATTTTCGTGATAGCGCAATTTTAGAAACACTTTTTTCTACCGGACTAAGAATTAGCGAACTTGTGAGTCTAAATCGTGACCAGATTAATCTCGAACGGGGTGAATTCACAGTGAGAGGTAAAGGAGGAAAAGACCGTGTAGTTTTCCTCTCTGACAGCGCTTCAAAGAAAATTAAAAGTTATTTGTCAAAAAGGGATGACAACACCAAGCCGCTCTTTACTCATTGTTCCGGCGTAAAAGACGGGCTGGATGAAGGCGAATATATGCGCCTCACCCCCAGAAGCATTCAGCGGATGGTTTCAAAATACGCCAAACTTGCCGGAATAACAAAAAAAGTAACCCCACATATGCTGAGGCACTCTTTCGCTACAGATCTTTTAATCAACGGCGCAGACATCAGAAGCGTTCAGGCAATGCTCGGCCACTCATCTATTACAACGACTCAAATCTATACCCACGTCACGAACACCCGACTTCGTGAAATCCACAAAAACTTTCATGGGAAAAGACACTAGGGTTTTATCCAAGTATTAGCGCCCGTATCTCCTCTATAAGTCCCGACCGTGCCAGTATCCATGACTCTTAAATAGTCGTTACGAGTAAAACAACATATACCACTGGCCCAATAGTAGCCAGCAGGGGTATAGAGCACCAGGTTTGCATCAGTCTGCATAACAGCAAATCCAGCGGTACCACTCGGAGAAGCTGGAGAAGACCAAAGTGGAGTTGTATTACCAATCCGATAAAGCTCTAGTTTGCCATCGGCTTGATATATCAATTTATACTGTCCGTTTTCTGAAATTCGATAATTACCAGCATAAAGGACCTCTCCACTATACATGGTGTTAGAGACAAAGCTTGCATTTACTGTCTTGTCGGCATTCATTATTACACTGCAAGCTCCTGTGCCTGTACAGTCACCTGTCCAACCGTCAAAACCATAGCCTGCTGGTTTAGTATAAGTAATTGTAACGCTAGTCCCTTCGTCATACTTTCCGGTGCTAGATGCAGGTGATGCTGTGACTGTACAAGTAGGACAACCTGACTTGTTAATATTGAGTGTATATTGCGGTAGCTCTGTGGCAGCATCTGCTTTAATATACAAATTTTTTAAATATATGCTGCTTCCAGTATTTGTTTGGACTACAAACTTACTAGAATCGTTAGCTGGATCAGGCCCTGAGCCTATACTTGAACTCAAGGTAGTCGGACCAACTGTGGTTGGAAGGAATAAAGCGCGAGGAACTATATCAGGGTTATAAGACGCAGTTTGAATGTCGAGACAATCATCATTAGCATCTGTTACCTTCAAACTAAATGTTGAGTTTGTACTTTCCTTACGATAAGTTATTACAAATTTGATAGCCGAATTATTCCTCAAATCAATGGTCACTAATGTACCCGCCGTGTTAAGAGTTCCACTAGAGGCTGCCGTTGCTCTATTTAGATATATCTTTCCCTGGTATATATCTAATGAAACACCCGTTTGAGATCCTTGATTAGTAGGATCAACAAAGCCCAAATGGTAATGCTTTACGGACGTCGGATCAATACCACTTATATCACCACTGAAGATAATATATTTAGCAGTGGCAGAGATTGAGATACTCGGGGGATCGGGAGATGTTGTTAAATCTATCTCATTATTCGTAATAGTAGTTGCACTATTATATAGATTGGTCCATTTTGATACATAACCATCATCGCTTACCCCACCATCTATTTTCCTTCTGATGTTACCGACCTTGCCTTCACTGTAATAACAATATTGCCAGTCAACACAAGTTCTGGCCGGTGATACTGAGCTATCATACGGGCTACCAGAACCTCCGACCTGGAAGTCATACGTAACATTCGCCAGCTCCTGGTCACTTGAGACTGCCACCTTCTGGCCGGTCTTTGTAACCGCTTGCCCGGGATTTGCCGAGGCATAGTTTCTCGCTCTCTCCTCACCAGACTCAGCCGCCATATAGGCTTCAACGGAACTATCAAGTTGTCGCGTCTGTTTAATTTCAGAAATTAGAATAGTGGTAACTGTACCAATAACTAGAAAAAACAAAGTTATATACAAAGTACTCCACAGAAGCACCGTACCGCTTTCATTCTTTAAGTATTTGTACATTTTCATAATTGGTTCCCCATGGTCAAATAACCATTCATTATTATACTCTCTCCGTATAATGGGTTCGTCGGATTAGCTATCCCTGACTTAGCAATCTCAAGTGTATACTCAAGTGTCTTTGGATATGTAGAGGTATTGTTTGTAATTTTAAAATTCCTGATAGATACTCCACTTGTTGTCAGGAGAGGAAGCTTTGCAAGATCGGTCGATGAGGATGCTGGCGAAGATATTGTCACTGTGGGTGCCGAGGTGTAGCCAGAACCTGCATTTGTAACATTAATCCCAATAATTGTGCCAAGACCATCCGTTGATATAGTTGCTGTTGCTGTAGCACCAATCCCCCCACCTCCGGATATCGTAACCGTGGGTGCCGAGGTGTAGCCAGAACCTGCATTTGTAACATTAATGCTGTTAAGTGTATACGACATGCTGGCAGTACCTGAAAAACTTGTACAACCACCACCCGATAAAGAGACGGTCGGTCTAGAAGTATAACCAGAACCTCCACTTGTCATAGTAACCCCAGCTACACCATTCGTAATAGCTATCGTTGCTGCTGCATTCATTGTCGCTCCTCCTCCTGTGAATGTAACTGTAGGGTTAGATGTATAGCCAGAACCTTCATTGGATATATTCGTATTATTCACCTGTCCACCTAAAATATCGACAAACCCACTCATACCCGTTCCACCACCACCAGAAAAAGTCATCGTTGGTGGTAATGTATAACCAGAACCTCGCGTTGAATAATTGATGTTACCAAATCTTCCTGTTATTGAGGCAAAACCTGACGCACCAGTTCCTCCACCTCCTGAAAAAACGATTCCAGGATTAGATGTACAACCCCTACCTGGATTACCAATAGTGACACCTGTTACTGAACCCGAAATACCCGCAGTTGCCGTCGCTTGTGTATTCCCAAATGTAGCTGGGGTCTGTCCTAATCCAAGGTATCGAGTAGCACCAACTCCAGTACTAGTTTGCGAACAAAAGAAAATAAGTTTGTCAGTTGAATCTTTCATTTTTAATGTTACATAATCCTTAAAAACTATTCTTTTCAAGCTACCATCACCATTATTCACTGTATCATAGTTACCACTCGTATAGTCGGTATCACTGCATATACCATTATTACCTGTATCTCTTATATCTACCACCTCAGCTTCTCTTGCTTGCCTAGCAAAAATCTCTGACACTGTTCTAGACTCCTCCTGAAGGTTGGCCACCATTGTATAGTCCGTTTGCAGCTTATTTAAGACCAAAAAGAATCCTACGGTTATGGTCATAATGGTAGCAAAAAGACCCATCCCGATAATCAACTCGACGATAGTCGTACCATTTTTCTTGTTAAGATATATGAAATATTTTTTCATTCAGGTGTTTCCTTTGATATTATACCTGCAGTTGATAATTTTTTCGAAGATCCATCTTGACTCGTCCAAGTTACCTCAACCCTCACATAGTAGTATTTATCTCTACAGTCGTAGTCAGCCGCTGTGTTACAGTTGCCATCATTTTGAAAACCTGAAGCAATGCTGCTAAAAGCACCTGTACTAAAGCCATCACTACCCATGTCGTAAGCATAAATATTTCTTTCAAAACCATTAAACCCGTCTATCTGATTTGGCACCTTGCTTCCGTTGTCAGCAAACTCTCTGATAGACTCATCCGTAGTTGCATCTGTATCACTTTTAATAACAAACCGGTTGCTGCCCGCATCAATAAATGTTTTAATGTTGCTGAAACTACACCCGATATCTCTCTGGTGTTTAGCCATCTCTATACCTTCCTGAGTAAGTGAATTTGCTTTCGTATAATCTTGTGCATCAAAGAGCAATTTTTTTGAAATAACCACTAGGTTCATCATAGCGGTCAAAGCAATGCTGATAAGCATTAGAGAGACAACAACCTCCAGGAGGATTTGTCCTTTACTACTTTTTAAAATTCTGCTTTTTATTAAATTCATAATCTTTAAGCCCGATTATTTTAATTCTACTCCACCTTCCTCACTAATGAAAACTGAACGAACCAAACCCTGGCCTCCGCTTATACTTGTGTTTGAATCAAAATTTATTTCTAGAGAGTTAGGGTAATATTTGGGTGAGCTCTTCGGAACATACTCTTGAGTTTTCGGGGTCTTCTCCCATTCCGGCGTTCCACCCGTAAATTTAGATAAAAAAGCAGATTCATCTGCTGAGGGTGACGTCTTACTACCAAACATACAATAGCTATAAAACTTTCCATAGGGACTGGTATAAATTAAATATAAATAACCCAACGCATCACTATTAGCACCCCTACAATAGCCGGTAATTTTAGTCCCAAGGTCGTTTGTAAGTGTATATTTACCTTCTATCTGTATATCTTGTGCATAATTTAAAGATTCTGATAAATCTAATGTTTTAACTGTTCCCTCAGTCAAAACACCACTAACTTCACAATATGGGATAATACTGATGGGGTTGCGTGATACCACATTATTAGTACCATCACCAGTTTGAATCCTTATGACTTTGAGTTTGATTGGTTTACCATCACAAGCGCCACTAGATTCAGTTTTCGTAGATAACGTATCAGTGAATCCTTCTCTAATAGTCGTTTGCAGCCTGTTTGCCACATAACCCATATAGGTGCTTTTCCTGCTTATATAATAACTGCTTATACTAAGAGTCATAATAACAGCCATAACAGCCATAACAACTATGAGCTCTGTTAACGTATACCCTCTTTTGTTTTTTAAAAGCTTAAACATGGCGTTCAAATTAGTCCAAATAAATAGGAATTTTATGAAATTAATCTATAAGAAAAGTTTAACATAAAAACTTACCAAATGCTCTCCCAAAAAAAGACCGACAAATGTACCAATGACTAAGAAGGGGCCAAAGGGTATTTTCGAGCCCAGCTTCTTCTTTCCGGAAATGAGCGTAAAGACTCCGACGAGCGCCCCCAAGAAAAATGCAGCATAAAGAGCAACCAAAGTACCCTGCCAGCCTAAAATTAATCCCATCAGCGCTACTAGTTTGATGTCTCCGCCCCCCATCCACTTTCCGTTTGATATGGTAGCGAGTGTGAAGAAAAATCCTCCGGCAAGCAAGCCAGATAAAAGATGGTCAATTAAGTAGCTAATATTTCCAGTAAGAACAACATTTGTTAAAACGTAAATCAAAGCCACGGCTAGCGCAGTGTAAATAATCTCGTCCGGGATAATCCGATGTTTTAAATCGTAAACAAAAATAGCAATCAAAGATGAAATAAAAAACAGCCAAAAAACAATATTGATAAAGTTCAAAGCTGTAAAACGACCAAATTGAAGAAAAAAATAACCAGTTGCTGCAAAGATTAATCCGGTTGATAACTCAACTAAAGGATATTGGATAGAAATTTCCTTCTTACAGCTCCGGCACTTGCCCCGTAATATTAGCCACGAAATAACGGGAATATTATCAGACCACTTAATCTTTTCCTCACAATGCGGACAAAAAGACCGTCCATTCAAACTTTTTCTTTTCTTGGCTTCTAGCCGATAGATAAGGACATTCAAGAAGCTGCCGATACATAGACCGACAAGAAATAAGAAAAACAAAATCAGATAAAAAGACATAAGAATATTATACACCAAAAAAAACTCCTTTCGGAGAATTTTAAAATCAACTAGGGGAGTTAACTTCCGTTAGTTAGAAAGATTTGCTATAATACCTCAAGTTATCCACTGTAACGCCAGTATCAAAATAACCATTACCACAAAAAATACCTGAGCCAATTCTCACATAGCCAATCTTAGGTACTATATAAGATGAAAGATCACTAACAGTAGCACCACTACCATTAACGGGAGATTGACATTGTCCATCCAAACATATTTTAGTATCGACCGATTGGCTAAAAGCAACATGATGCCACTTTGTATCCGATATATAAAGATTACTATATAGGGACTGTGTAGTCGCCGCTCCAATGTTTACTGCCAATCTATAAATACCATTAGTACTACTGGCAGGTCTATAAATATAAACTGTAACGGCACTTGTACAACCACTGCCAGAATCACGACCAGCGGCAACAAGAGTGCCACCAGTCGTCTCATTTATATCTGGCAGTTTAAACCAAAAAGAAATGGTGCTAAGAGGCCCTATTGATGAACTGAGTGCTTGTGAACTTGAAGAAGCATTCGCTATTTTTATTGCATTACCGCCATCAAATCCTGCATCAGAAGTGCCCGCACCAAATGCGAAGCTAGTGTTACCCATTTCGTCCGCAGCTGGACTTGAGCCCTCATCAAACTTCCATCCAACTATTTGAGAATCCTTCATACTAGAATCTATACCATGATCAAAGTTGATTGCCTGAGTCATCCTCGCCTGCTCTCTAGCTAAAATAATTGCTCCTACGATCAACATAGCAAGGACTGCCAATATCGCCATTACTACAAGTATTTCTATAAGGGTAAAGCCTTGCTCGGCCTTTTTCTTCAACTTTTTCGGTAATGTTTTCATTACATAATAATGATAATGTATGCAATCTCTTTTTACAATATAACGATAACTTTCGAACTTATACCTTTATCGCTTCAAAATGCTTTGCTATAGAGGGCCAAATCATCAATAATAATACCCTGAGTAAACTGTCCCCAACCACAACCTCCGGCGCCGTTAAAATCAAGGGCATAGGCAGTCTTAATGGTACTAGCTGGATCAGGGGTAGTAAACGTTTTACAATTTCCATCTAAACATATCTTCGTATCCACATTTTTACTCATCGTATAGTAGTGCCAGCTGTCATCCTTTACGATAAAGCTACTATCCGACCATATATTCGTGGGAGAACTTGGACAAAATTTGTTTCCATAACTCTGTGGAGATGTTGTCCCAAAGTTACCAGCAGCATCTTCAGTGACAGAGCTACTATCTAGAGTGGATATAAACGTTCCATCTAAGTCAGTGGTATTCGGAAGCCTGAACCAAAAAGCGATCGTTTTGACCGGACCGACAGGGTTAGACAGACTACTTACAACCCAACCAGTACCAGAAAACTGATAGGCTGAGGTTCCATTCATGCCTTGTACCCAAGTGCCTACCTTTCCGGGACTTTCTACTGTAATATTATTGTTTCCCCAATCATCTTTGGTGGTGCTCCCACTATTTTCATTAAAACTCCAATGACCAAGAGTTGAGTCTTTCATACTAGACTCGACACCATGAGCAAAGTTGGTAGCCTGAGTCATTCTTGCCTGTTCTCTGGCTAAAATAATCGCTCCCACAATCAACATAGCGAGTACTGCCAATATCGCCATCACTACGAGTATTTCTATAAGGGTAAAGCCTTGTTTGCCTAACTTCTTCATTTTTTTCTTAAATCACCTTAAAACTCTTAAGATAATAATATAATTAACCTTTACAAAAGTAAACTTTAAAATGCTTATACATTTGATGTTGTTGAAAGGTACTAAAAAATCTATAATGGTTACATGAACAAGCAGGAGATAGCTAAGCATAAATCTCTACCCATTGATCTAGTGGGTATTTTTAGAAAAAGTTTCCTATCAGGCGGTGAAAACCTTTGTCTGACCATCATTAAAATAGGGATTTATTTAATACTTACCTTACCCCTAACTGCATCATACGGGTTTCTCATGCTGAATATGGAAGCCAAAGTATATCTTTTTAGAATTCTCGTTGAAATCATGGCAATAGCATGGACTTGGTTAATCCTTTTCTACCCCGAGTGGAGGAAACCTTGGCGGAAAATCCATGGGATCAGTAAGCTGATTTTAGTATTCATCGCTCTTTTCATGCTGTCTGCACTCCTTTCCACCATAATTAGTGTAGACCCTTCGTTTAGTTTCTTTTCGGATGTGCAGAGAGGAATGGGATTTTTAACCGTCTCTCATGTCTTCTTATTTTTTGCCATACTTTTCACGGTTTTTAACGCTAAATCATTTATCAGTCTTTTTAAATTTTCCGTCATAGTTTCTCTAGGTGTCTCTTTCTTTGCAATAATCCAAAATAACTTTGCCGTTTTGATGAATACACAAAGGATTCAGGGTACCATGGATTACCCGAGCTTTTTTGCCGCATATCTGATATTCAATATCTTTTTTGCCTTCTTGGTAGCATCTGATTCAAAAAGAAAACAAGAAAGACTTATCTACTACCTCATCTCAGCTATCCTCATAATAACACTGGTTTTTGCGGGTATTAGGGGGGCTATGGTGGGCTTTGCCGCCGGCATACTTGTCTCTTTTCTCTTAGTTTTAATTTCCACAAGATTTAATCCGTTTCAAAGAAAGAATCTCCGAAAACCATATGTCCTCGGAATTATTTTATTGGCTATTCTATCTGTAGGTTTAATTGTTTTCACCTATACAAACAAAAACTCAGTTTGGGTTACAAAAACTCCCCTGAAATACCTATCAAAAATAACATTGTCTGAAGGAAGCAGACGTATTACCGTATGGAAACTTTCGTATAATGCCTTCAAGGAAAAGCCAATCATCGGGTGGGGAATAGAGAATTTCGATGCTGCATACGCCAAATATTATGACCCTAAACTTTATGAAGGGGAGGGCCTTTCAAGGCAAAAATTTGACAAAGCCCATAATGTTTTGGTTGATACCTCTGTTACTCAGGGTCTACTTGGAGTTATTTCATATATTGGAATATTTGGACTGTCAGCATTCGGACTATATCGATCTGTCAAAGATAGAAAAGTAAAAGAAAGGTTAACAAGAAGCAAGACCTTAAGGTCGCCTCCTTTAGCAGCATCTTTCCTAGTTGGGTTACTCGTTGCTTATCTCGTACAAAACCTTTTTGTCTTCGATACAGTCACTTCCTACTTTCTCTTCTTTCTTTTATTAGTTTACATACTCAAGATAAATATCGCTTCTGAAAGTACAATAAAGAAAACAAAAATTCAGGCTCAAAGTAAAAAAACGGTAGATAGCTTCCCACTTGATGCAAAATATTGGAAATTACCTTTATTCATAATTTTCTCTCTACCGATAATCTACTTCATTTGGTTATTTAATTTGTCATTCGGTTACTCCTCGCACCTTTTTGTTAGAGCTGTCCAAATCAGCAATCAAGGCGATTATAAGAAGGCCCTGCCCTTATACGAAAAATCTCTAAAAACATCCCACATTGAAGGAGCCGAAATAGATGATAACCTCATAAATGTAACGACTAATGTCTTTAAAAAAGGAAGCTCTGACCTCGCTTGGCAGTATTTCTACTTGGTTGAAATGAGGGAAAAAGATAAAATCAGCTCCAAAATATACCCGTATCTATATCTAGCCAATATTTATGAAACCGCATCCGACAAAAACCCTAAATATCTCGACCCGGCTGTCAAATACTATGAAGATGCAATTTTGCTGTCTCCAAAACAACTATTTATCTATTACGACTTAGCCAATTTGTATGCAGATAAGCATTTGTACAATAAAGCTTACACAACCCTAGACAGAGTCAGATCCTTTGACCCCGAGATAAATCCGGAAACCAACAGACATTACTTTGAAACAGCGCTTCGTGAAGAAAATAAGGAGCGAGCATTCAAAGAACTTGAGAATATGAGAGCTAAAATATCGAGAAATAATAGTATAGCTGACAAGAGTGATGCCTTCATCCAAGTTTTGTTAGAAAGTTCAAGAGGAGCAGTAGTCTATGACAGGACTGATCTTTTCCGAGACATAATTGACAATAATTATCATAAATACCTAGAAGCTTACGCAAACTCTGAGGGTTCAAAGACTGACACGCTTTTTAAAATAGTACTCATAAACATTAACTTGAAAGAAAAAGAACAGGCCAAGAAAATAGCGAAAAGAATAGTCGTTTCTGACCCCGAATCCAAAGCAGATATCGATGGAGTTCTAAAAGCGATAGATTCTCTTAAATAAGCACCGACAAATCATAATATTTTTGGTATAATGTTTAGTACTGTTTATGATGAGGATTTTATATGGGCTTCAAAAAACTTTTGCTATTTGTCTGTGACGCTTTTGTTTTCTATGGAAGCCTGGCATTATTTATTACCATAAGATATCCCAACGACTTTCTGTATAACTGGAACTTGCACTATAAGATTTTCTCCATTCTATTTTTGATTCTTATCTTCAGCTTTTATGCTGTCGATCTTTACGAACTTGACTACTGGAAGAGTAAAGCCGACCTTTTCTCTAAAACTTTAAAAGTGGTGACTATAAACTTTGCTCTTGCCATAACACTTTTTTACTTCTTCCGCACACCTATCGCCCCTAAGACAAACCTATTTCTTTTCACCTTTCTTTTCACCTTTCTTTTCCTGCCAGCCAGGCTTTTCATGGCAAGATTTTTAAGGCTAACCCTACCATCAAAAAAGGCTCTTTTCCTGGGCAATGACAAATATTTTCAAAAAATATCTGATTTTCTCCGTGAAAATCCCCATGCAGGATATAAGATTGTTGCATTTGCACCTACTGAAAAAATAAAATCTGCTGATAAAAAGATAAAGATAATATCTGACCATGAGAAACTTTTTAGCTTTTTGCAAAAAAGCAGTGTCAAAGTCGTCATCTCAAGCCTTAACCCCCACTTAACTAAAGAAAGTGTCAGCAGTCTTTATAACAGCATCCCCCTAAACATAGAGTTCCTATCCATCAACAAGTTCTATGAAAGTATCAACACTAGAGTTAGTTTAGATACACTCGACGAATTCTGGTTCTTGGAGAACCTGGCAAAGGGTGAGAAAAAGATTCAAGGAATGATAAAGAGAGGCTTTGACTTCTTTGTTAGTCTAGCACTCGGAATTATTTGTCTACCCTTTATCCCATTTATAATTATCGCTATCAAGCTGACAAGCTCGGGCTCCATCCTATTCAAACAAACCCGGGTTGGGCTAGTTGGGAATAATTTCCAAATCATCAAGTTCCGGACAATGGTTAAAGATGCTGAAAAAAATGGGCCACAATGGGCAACACAGAATGATCCTAGGATTACAAAAATCGGAAAATTCCTTCGTAAAACTCATCTGGATGAAATACCTCAACTTTATAATGTAATCATTGGGAATATGTCACTTGTCGGCCCCCGACCTGAAAGACCAGAGTTTGAGGAAAAACTTTCAAAAGAAATTCCTTTTTATTCTATTCGGCACTTAGTGAAGCCGGGCATAACAGGCATGACCCAAATCCGCTCATTTTATGAGTCAACCACTGAGGACGCCAAAGATAAACTTGAGTATGAGCTTTTCTACATAAAAAACAGAAACTTCTTCATGGATTTGAAAATTATACTAAAGACTATCCATCAGATATTTAAGGCGTCAGGTAGGTAGCATGGAAGCAGCAGTAGCAAAAATCAGAAGCATATTCCTCGGAACACAAGAAAAAAGGATCATCGCAGAAAATACAGCCTGGCTCACTGTCGCTGAAGCAATAACCCGACTGTCAAAGTTTGCATTGATAGTTTACGCAACTAGAATCTTGGGGCCAACCGGCTTCGGCCAGTTCTCCTTTGCCCTTTCATTTGTGATGATATTTACCGTCTTCGCAGATTTAGGACTTTCGCAAATAATTTCAAGGGAGATTTCGCAGAGAAAAAAGGGTGAGCTAGAATTCAATAATATTTTAAGCTTAAAGATTATTATTTCGTTTATAGTACTTCTTGCCGTGGTTATAATTGCACAGATCACTATTAGCGATTTGTTGGTAAGACAATCTGTTTTAATCTTGCTGGTTTTTATGTTCACTAATACTATTAGTGACTTTCTATTTTCCTTTTTCCAGGCGAGAAAAAATATGAGATATGAGGCTTATACTAGGATTATCCAGGCTGTAGCCAGCACAATCCTAGGTTTCTTATTATTGAGTCAGACTCAAACAACAGTCGGATTGACCATAAGCTATGCTCTGGCAGGTTTGATATCTCTAATTTATATTTCGATACTTTATTTCTTAAAAAGAAGGAAATCTTCTAGTGTAAAAACCCGATGGCTTCAATTCCAAACCTGGAAAAAATATCTTATGATGTCTTGGCCACTTATCTTAACTGGTATATTTGCAATGATATATAACGAAATAGACTCTGTGATGATGGGTTATTATGGTCAAATAAAAGAAGTGGGTCTTTATAACGCCAGTTACAGAGCGATGTGGGTTATTCTTGTCCCCTGCTTGTTAATATATAGGACTTTTTTCCCAATTATAAATGAGAATTATTTTAAGTCGACAGAGACTTATAAAAGAATATGGAAATATTATTTGCGAATAAGTCTATTTATGGCTGTTCCCACACTACTTTTCGGAATTTTGTTGGCAAATCAAATAATAATCTTTGTTTTCGGGCCAGATTACTCAGGAGCGGTAACCTCATTCCAAGTTCTCATCGGTGTCGCCGGCTTAACCCTTCTGTCTTTCCCCTTTAACCAAGGCTTGATTGCTGCAAATAAACAAAAAAAGGTATTTTTCGCTACTTTTTGGGGAGCTTTGATTAACATAATACTGAATCTTGTTTTGATACCCCGGTACTCTCTAAATGGTGCCGCTTTAGCCACTCTTATAGCTGTTTCAGTAGTCCTTTTGTTACAAGGTGCGTATTATTTAAAGATCGACAAAGTGCAAAGAGGCTTAGTATGAAGCAACTAAAAATTCTAGAGATTGGGTCCGGCAAGAATTTCTACAAAGGCAAGAAAACTGAAGATGTGGTTCATCTTGATGCTGTTAAGTTACAACATGTTGAAATAGTCCATAATCTTAATAACTTCCCCTATCCTTTTGAGAAGGATACTTTTAATGTTGTTATTGCAAATCACGTACTGGAACACCTAGACCATTTCTTAGAAACTATGAATGAAATCCATAGAATACTTAGACCGGGAGGAACTGTCAAAATAAAGGTACCTTACTTTGGCTCACCGAATGCTTTTACTGACCCAACACATAAAAAATTTTTCACCAAAGAATCTTTTGATTATTGGGACAAAACGACAGAATATGGATTTGAATATAACCATCAAGTTAATAAGTCGTTTTACCTGATTGAGAAAAAATTGATATTTGCGAAGGGATTGAAATATAGCCTTGTCAGTTGGATAGAAAACAAGAAACCCGCTTTCTATGAGGTCCACATTTCAAGGATAATCCCGGCAGACGAAATATACTTTGAGTTGGGAAAAGATAAATGAAAATAGCAGTAAATTTAATACCTTATACAACATATCAAGGGATTGAGACATATACAAGAAATCTCATTTTAAGCCTGCAGAAAACGCCCGATATTGAGATAATTCTGATAAAACACAGCAAATCGCCTAAGTTTCTAGATCTTTCTGGGTCGAATATCAAAAATTTTACTATTGCAATAAAGAAAAGAAAAAGGGGCAAATTGGCAATATTGCAACAAACAAAGCTTTTTTTTATTTTAAAAAAGACAAATCCTGATTTTCTGCTCTGCACATCGCCCGCTGCTCCTATTTTTTATAGAAAATCAATTATCACCATACATGATTGCGCATACGATAGATTTCCGGAGTTTACTTCTCTAATTAGCAAAGTCTACTTTAAGGTAATGTACTATAATGCAAAGATTTTTTCACGGATGATTCTGACAGATTCAGAATTCTCAAAATCTGAGCTGATTAAACGCTATCATATTAAACCTGAAAAAATTAAGGTTGTCTATTTAGCACTTCCTAAATTACCTGCTCAAAAAAATAATGCTTTGAATCATTTTAAACTAAAAAACAAAAAGTACTTTATTTATGTAGGGAATACTCGGCCGAGAAAAAACATCGGGGGGTTATTGAGAAGTTTTAAAATTTTCTTATCTTCACATCCATCTTACAAGCTTGTCATTGCCGGTCGCATAGACGATAGATTTGTGAACTTGAAAGCTATTATCAAAGAACTCGGGTTAAATAATAACGTTATTTTGACCGATTTTATAAAAGACAGTGAAAAGGTTAATTTAATAAAACACTCTGCTGCTCACACATTCCCCTCATACTATGAAGGTTTTGGGTTGCCTATCTTGGAAGCACAAAGCTTGGGGGTTCCTGTCCTCACATCAAATACTTCTTCTATCCCTGAAGTTGCCGGAAAAGGCGCCCTCTACATCGACCCCTGCAATGTCCAAGATATCGCAAGGGGCATGGAACAGATTGTGACTGATACCAAACTAAGAAAGGAACTGATAGAAGAGGGTCATAAAAATGTAAAGAGGTTTTCTTGGGAGAAAACGGCTAAAGAGTTGGCTGATATACTTGAGGAGCTCAAAAATGAAGATTCTTGAGATAACAAAACTATATTCTCCCTGGATAGGCGGCGTGGAAAAGGTTGTCCAGGATATTGCTGAGGGGATAAACGGCAAAAACGGCCTGAAGATTGAGGTTTTATGCTGCCAGCCGAAAGGCAGAGGCGAATCTAAGAAGATAAATGGGGTAACAATCCATAAATCTTCAAGCTTGGGCATCGTAAAAAGCATGCCTGTTTCTTTTTCTTTCTTTACTCAGTTTAAAAAACTTACCAAGGGCTTTGACACGCTCGCTATTCATCAACCATTCCCTTTGGCCGATCTTGCAGTATTCATTTTCAGGCCAAAAAAGAAGATAATCGTCCATTATCACTTTGACGTGTACAAACAAAAAATTTTGGGGCCCTTTCTTAAACCCTTCGCACTATATACGCTCAAAAAGGCGCAAAATATTATAGTATCCAACCCAAATGTAATCAAAAACTCACCTTATTTGAAGAAATTTAAGGGTAAATGCGTTATCATCCCCTTCGGTGTAGATGCTAAGAATATTCAGTCATCGACCGATGAGAAAAAAGTATCTGAACTAAAAAAACAATATGGTAATTTCGTCCTTTTCGTTGGTCGTCTCAGTTATTACAAAGGCATTCAATATTTAATTGAGGCAATGAAAGACATTTCAGCGAATCTCCTGATTGTCGGCTTGGGGCAAGAAGAGAAAAGCTTAAAGACACTCACTCAAGAGCTTGGGATTGGGAAAAGAGTCTTTTTCTTGGATAAACAGTCAAATGAAGACTTAGGTAACTACTACAAAGCCGCTTCAGCCTTCGCCCTACCGTCAATATACAAAAGCGAGGCATTTGGCATCGTTTTAATAGAATCGATGGCCTGTGGGACACCCCTGGTGACGACAGAGATAGGTACGGGGACCAGTTGGGTAAACAAAGATGGTACAACCGGTTTTGTAGTCCCTCCAAAGGATTCTCTCGCTCTTTCTCAAGCTTTAAAAAAAATATTAGAAAATGATAACTTAAGAAAAGATTTCTCTGAAAATTGTCTAAAAATGACGGCTTCAGTCTTCACAATTTCAAAGTTCAAGAAAGAGATTGTCGGCGCTTATACTCAAGACTAAAAAATAACCCCTCATTTCTTTTTTATCTCCCGAGAAAATTACTTTTCAAGAAGGTTGAGAATGAACTGCAACCTTCCTGGAAAAACAGATTTTCTTGGATTAAGGACCTGAAATAGTTCCTATGCTACCACTACAGTTGCTATCAAATATAGTGAGAGTATAACCAGTCGTTGAAGAGTTAACGCTACCACCACCATTAGCACAGTCAGCTGCACCAGTGTTTATACTAACTCCGGTCACTGTTCCTGTTGCAGCAGTAAATGCAGTTCCAGATGTTATAGAAGGATAGTTTCTGTTTCTGGAATAGTAAGCTTCCATCCCAGCCTGCATTGCCTTTGCGTTGGTTCTGTTTGATGTCTCCTTAGCAGTGTTTCTTGCTACCAAGATGGCACCGATGATAAGAGCTGCAAGTACGGCAATGATTGCCATAACAACAACTACTTCGATAAGTGTAAAACCTTGTCTATTTAACTTTTTCATTTTCACCTCCTTCCCCCCTTTTACAGGGTTTTTCTTTTGTTATGTTAATATTGAACCAATATGCTTATGTAAAGTCAATTCCTTTTTTTACTTTTTCGGCGTGAAGTTTTGGAAGTTCTGAATACTGTAAACCGGTAATAAAATACAGATTATTATCGTACCGACGATACCGCCCATTATCACAATCATTATCGGCTCCAGGAGCGACTGCAAACTCTTCGTCATATTATCAAGCTCATCATCATAGTAATCCGCCATATTTTGTAGCATCGTATCCAACTCACCGGTACTTTCACCGACTGCTATCATTTGTGAGACCATTATCGGGAAAAGCTCCTCTTCTTTCAGGGAAGCCGAGAGTGCTTTACCCTGTTTTACCTTATCTTTTACTCTCGTAATTGAATCCGAATATATTACATTCGGCATGGCTTCTGAAACTATTTGTAACGCGTCAAGAATAGGAACACCCGACGCGATTAAGCTGGCAAGAGTACGAGTAAAGATAGATAAATATGAAAGAGCTACAAATTTACCAACCAACGGAACGTTTATCTTTATCCTATGCCAGATGTATTTTCCCGTCTCATTTGTCCTTGTATATATTCTCGCGCTTATAAATGCTGCTACCGCTACTAACAAAACCAGCAAGAAATATCTAGCTAGAAAATGGCTTGTTGCAATCAAAAATCTCGTAGGCAGCGGGAGGGTGGAGTTAAAACTTTTATACAAACTTTCCATTTGCGGCAGAATGAAAATTATAAGACCAGCAACGACACCTATAACAACTACTGATAGAAAGGCAGGATAAATAAAAACAGTTTTTATCTTCTTTAGGGTTTTATACGTTTTTTCTGTTTGATCTGCCATATGAACCAAAACTTCATCAATCTTACCACTGGCCTCACCGGCAGCAATAATGCTAATGTCGGTTTTGTTAAAAGTATCGGGAAAAGCACCAAAAGCAGAAGACATGCTTCCGCCTGCTTCTATGTCACGAGTCATCTGCTCTATCATCTTTTTTACATTTTTCCGGGAAGTCTGTTCAAGAAGTGTAGATAGAGCTTGAGATATCGGCAATCCAGCATGTGTCATAGTCGCAAGTTGCCTAATAAAGAACACTTTATCCTTTCTTGAAACTTTATTGCCGAATGAAATGCCACCCAAAGAGCTCTTTGAAGCTTCCTTAATATCAATAGGAACGATGCCTTTTGAAATCAAAAGTGTAGATGCAGCCTGTTCACTCTCCGCTTCTATTATGCCCTGTGCTGCCGCACCATCTTTACCTCTTGCTTTGTAGCTAAACTCTCTCATTTTTTATCCGTGAAGAAGCCTTTCAAGCTCTTTTATATCAATTGCATAACCTTTAGCCTCATCGAGCGTGATTCTGCCGGTTTTAATAAGACTTGCGAGCGTTCTATCCATTGCCTGCATTCCTTCTGAAGCGCCGGTCTGAATAACTGCCTCAAGCTGGTGAGTTTTCTGCTCACGAATGATATTTCTGACGGCCGGAGTAACAACTAGAATCTCAGCCGCCGCAATACGTCCTCCGCCAATTGACGGGATAAGACGCTGAGAGACTATACCCTGTAAAATATTTGAAAGCTGAACTCTTATCTGTTGCTGCTGATGCGGCGGAAATACGTCTATCATTCTGTCTACTGACTGAGCAGCATTGTTTGTATGTAAAGTAGCGAAAACCAGATGCCCAGTTTCAGCAATGGTAATAGCCGCTGCGATAGTTTCAAGGTCACGCATTTCACCGATTAAAACTACGTCAGGATCTTCACGGAGAACACTCCTTAAAGCAGCCGCGAAAGAACGTGTATCATAGTGCACCTCACGTTGCTCAACAATAGATTTTTTATGAGAGTGGGTATACTCAATCGGATCCTCTACTGTAATAATATGGCACGCGCGTTCGCTATTTATCTTATCCACCATAGCTGCCAAAGTCGTAGATTTACCTGAACCGGTAGGACCCGTCACAAGCACTAAACCTCTCGGATATTCGGTAAACTTATCCACTATCTTTGGCATTCCAAGCTGAGTTAGATTTCTAATGGCAACCGGTATCAAACGAAGTGCAAGCCCAACATTACCCTTTTGATGATATGCATTTGCCCTAAATCTAGCCAAATCACCATAAGTAAAGGAGAAGTCCACTTCTTTATCGCGTTCTAATATATCTTTTTGTACATCATCAAGAATAGAAAGAGTCAAATCGTGTACATCTTTATCAGTTAAAGCCCTGGCACCTTCTACTGGGACAAGAGCACCGTCAACCCTAAGCATCGGCGGCACACCAACTGTTAGATGAAGGTCACTTGCGTCTTTCTTTATAACTTCCTCTAGGAAGTTTTCAATTTTTAGTTTTGCTGTTTCTGCCATGTCTTTGGCCCTCCTTCTACTATTATTCTATGGAAATACAGTAAATTTTACAATGCTTTTGCTCTATTACTCTGTTGTTGTTCTTACTACTTCCTCAAGTGTGGTAATACCTGCAAGAGCCTTCAAGAAGCCATCTTGGCGCATTGTCACCATACCTTGCTTAACTGCTGCCTCTTGAATATCGCTGGAGGAAGCATGCCCGACAATGAGATCTTCAATCTTTTCAGTTACACTAAATATCTCATAAACACCGGTTCTGCCCCAGTAACCCGTATTCTTACAATAGTCACAGCCTTTTCCTTTATATAACTTAAATTTTTCATCTTCCATAAAAGGCAGGCTGTCGAATCCCAACTCTTGTGTTTTTTCTTTCGGGTCACTCTTTGAAGGCAAAATACCTTTTAAAGATAATTTAATAGCTTTAACAAGGCTCGGACTGGCCTCATATTCTTCCTTACAATGATCGCATATCTGCCTTACAAGTCTTTGGGCTATAACAGTATTTACTGTTGAGGCAATAAGAAATGGCTCAATATCCATTTCGAGAAGTCTTGGCAGTGCTCCGGCAGCAGAATTGGTATGAAGAGTGGAAAGTACAGTATGGCCGGTAAGCGCTGACTGAACTGCTAACTCAGCGGTTTCTTTATCACGAATTTCTCCGACCATTATCACATCAGGATCCTGACGCAAGATGGAACGTAAACCGGAAGAAAATGTCAAACCTACCGCATTATTCACTTGTATCTGGTTAATGCCATTAATATTATATTCTACCGGGTCCTCAACCGTGATAATGTTGACGCTTGGTTTATTTATCTTTGATAAAACGGCATACAAAGAAGTAGATTTACCCGAACCGGTTGGACCTGTCGCCAAGATCATGCCATGAGGTTTCTTCGTGCCTTCCTCAATGATTCTAAAAGCTCTTCCTTTTATGCCAAGATTTTCAAGTGTAATGATGCCGCTTGTCTTGTCCAAAAGCCTGATAACAACTTTTTCGCCGTAAACAATTGGGGTTATAGAAATACGAAGGTCAATTTCCCGGTCTTCAAGATTTAACTGAAAACGACCGTCTTGCGGAACACGATGCTCGTCTATTTTCAGGTTCGAAAGTATTTTGATACGTGAAACAAGTGCGGGATGGATGTGCTTGGGCAACGTCATTGTATTATACAAAATACCATCAATTCGATATCTGACCTTAATCTCTTTTTCCCTCGGTTCAATATGGATGTCTGATGCCCTAGACTTAGCCGCATATTCTAATATCGTATTTAAAGCTCTGGTAATCGGTGCGTCTTGGGTAATAACAGCGGCATCACCCTCTTTACCCTCGTCTTCCTTTAAGTTTATCTCAGGAGGCTTCTCCATATTGCCAATAACATTTTGAACCTCAACCGAGTAATCGTCATATTGATTTAGGGCCTTCCTCATACCTTCTTCAGAAGCAAAGTAAGGCTTCAGTTTCAACCCGGTCTTTTTCTCAACATACTCGATGGCCATAATATCGTTGGGGTCAGTCATGGCTACATTCAGGAAATCACCGACTTTGCCGAAAGATACCAGCTTGTATTTCTCAGCTATATCTTTACTGACAATATTTAGAATCGCCTTATCAATTTTTTTCTGGGATAAATCGACATAAGGCAAGCCCATGGTTACCGCCATAGCCTTTGTCAGGCCTTCTTTTGGTATCTCTGGCATATCATTTAATATCTTTTGTATTGGTTTGCCAGTTTCAGCGCTCTCAACCTTAATAAGGTCAAGCTGCTTTTGTGTCAGTAGACCTAGCTTGACCAGAAAATCTTCAAGTTTTTTTTCGTTTCTAACAGCCATGGCTAGAAGTTAGCAAATGGATTATCTCTTCCTATATTATCCATTGGGGGTGAGCCATAATCTTTTCTCTTCTGCAGTTTGTTAATCGTGTCTGTATCAATCTGACCGGTAAACTCTATGGTTGCTTTATTCTGAGTAGTTGTCGGTTGGGATTTTGGCATTAAGCCTTTTGAAACAAAGTATGCAGCTAGAATGATAACCAGCGCACAAATGACTACTACGATGATATCTGTTTTCTTCATTTTACTTTGCCTCCTCCGGTTGGCCACTATTCTCGCTTCTATAATAAGCCGTATAACTTAAGCTCACTGTAAAACTGTTTTGGCTGTTTATTTGGAAACTATTTAAGTGCAAATACCTTAAAGTGTTTTCAGACTCACTAAGAAGTCTTTTTAGGGTCGCATAGTCAGGAAAAGTAACACTGATATTAGAACCCAGCGTACTGATACCTTCTGTCCCTGCAGCAGCACTAGTACCAGCACCCTCGCTAACAGAATTGCCTGTGCCATTGCCTGTGCCGCCTATGCTTGTGGCCAATCCATTTAACTGGATAAATAAATCTCCAACTTCCTTTTTGGTCGGTATTGCTCTATACACAACTCGTGACTGTTCGCGAAGTTCATCTTCTTTGACTTTAAACTCTTTGAGTTTTGCCAGTTTTTGTTCGGCTATGCTAAGTTCCTCTTTGTTTTCTTTAAGATCTTTGTCGACTTTTCCGATGCTCTTAAATGATGGCACGATAATAAAAATCAAGGCCAAAATTACTACCAACGAGGTAACAGCAATTACCCCTCCAAACCAATAATACTTATCAAGTTTTTTATCTACCATAATATTCCTTGTTCCATCTCAAAACTTATACTAAAATCTATCGCATCTCCACTAGCGCTATAGCTGGTTACACTAACATTTTTGAACAAGTTTCTACCGGTTTTTTCATCTTTATAGCTATCTAATGTATTCATCAACCTGGGGATAGAATATAGCTGCCTACCCTTTATTTGTGCAGTAAATTTGTTGTCAGTTTGGCTTAAACTCAAAAACTGTACATCGTTTGGGGTGACCTTTTCCAAAACCGGAAAGAATCTCGACCATTTTGGTTCGCTCTGCTCAATGTTATTTATCGCCTTTGTGCCCTGCTCAATATTAACAACCATATCTTCAATATCTTTGTATCCTTTCAGCTCATCATTGGTACTGGCAATTTTCTTCTTTGTTTGGTCTAGCAGATAAATCTTAGACCATTTATATCCTTGCAGAACAAGTATAAATGCAACCATACCCGCTAAAATAATTATAGCTGTAATAGTCACCATGAAGTTTCTTCTCTTTGTTTTTAGCTTATCCAGCCTTACATCTGGTGCAAGATTTATCTTTGTCATCTTAAAAACCCCTCATTGCGAGTCCAACAGCCACAGCAAAATCTGTGGCACTGGAGTTTAGTTGATTTGTTATGTCGGGTTTGTGTGCTACCATTCCCCAAGGATTACCATAAACAACATTAACACCCAAGCTTTCCGTAAGAAAGCCTTGAATTCCTAAAGTTCTTGATCCCCCGCCTGTAATCTTTATAAGAGGAACATTCTCACCGAATTGGTCTGAATAATATTTCATCGATCTGTCAATTTCTTCTTTTAAATTATGCAAAATTGATTTTGACGCCTTATAAAGCTGGCCTTCCATTTTGTCCTGTTCTATACCAAACTTTATTTTAAACTGCTCTGCCTGTGACTCTTCCATCCCCAGACTTTGTGCTATTGCTCTTGTTATGACCTGCCCACCAACAGGGATAGACCTTATAAGGGAAGCTATACCGTTTTTTACCACAGTTATCTCGGATAGGTAAGTGCCTATGTCAACTATCATGTACAATGGTTCGCTAGTAGCCAACGATCTGGCGGCAGCAATCGCATTAATTTCAACTGCGCTAAGTTCTAAACCAGCTTCTTCACAGATGTCCATCATTTTTTGAGTTTTTGAGATGGGAGCCGCAATAATCATAACCAAAACCTGATCCTTAGACGGAACTTCTCCAATAATCTGCCAATCAATTTTCACATCAGAAATCTTAAGCGGAATGTTTTGTTCAGCCTGATAACTTATAGCTTTTTTCAGTTCTGATGCGGGCATTTTGGGAAGAGAAATGACCGTTGTAAAAACGGCGCTACCCGGCAAAGAAACCATAACATTCTTGGTTACTAAATGCATAGAATGTATAAGCTTTTTTATTTCTTCTGCCAGCTTTTTCTTGTCAATATTACTATCACTTTGTGAAACCCCCTCCGGCACTGGCGCGCTGCCAAAAGATGATCGG
>JAKANV010000051.1 GCA_021823605.1 bacterium
AACGTGCGTCAACCGTGAAGGTTGTCGACGCCGCAAAATGACAGAACTGCGCGTAAGCAGTGTCAACCGTCTGTATCGCAACGGTGTGATCACCTACAGTGGCGTCAGCCGGAACCGTGATCGTCGTGACTGAACCCTTCATGGTTCCATCCCAGGTTACCAGTGGATCGGCGAATGCGCGATCCATGTGCCCGGTAACGGTGACGACAGTGCCCGGTAAGCCGTGCGTCGGCTCAACCGTAACCGTGAGTCCGGTCCGCTCCTCACACGACGGGTCGTAAACCGCTGCCGCTGCATTATTGGTTGCTGCTGCCGGCTGGGTTGTCGGTTTCGTCTCAGGCGCGGAAGCGCCTGTGGCCGAGTCAGCGGTCGACGCTGACGTTCCGGTAGTGGTATCGACAGCGGGAGCTGTCACCGGCAGAGTTACCGGTGCTTCTAGTGCGGGTGCTTCGATATCCTGCGTATCAGCGGTCGAGTCTCCTGCAGCGAGATCCTCAGAGGTAGTGGTCGTAGTGGCCACCGTCTCCGTTGCAGGTGCGACCGTCGTCGTCGTGGAAGCTGTGTCCTGCGCTACAGCTTCCACAGTCTCCGCCAGCGCATTCACCGGAATCAATGCTGAGAGCAGTCCGATGATGCCTAACACGGTCATAAACCGCCATCCGAGCTTTTTCATTCGATCATCCCCTTTCGTAACCTTTGTTTTTTAAAGTGGACCGCTCGGTGTCCAGTAGTAGAGAATACTAGATTCAATATCCTCTACTCTGGCATCGAACGACCTTAAAAAGGAATGATCTCCTCCTTATCCTTTTCAATGTACTAAAATCTCAGCATAGAGAATTATCCTCAAGCTGATAAATTATAGTATCACATAAGCATTATTTTGGCAATAGTTTTTTGCTACACAAAGCAATCATTCTAAATCATCTAAATTTATGCTAAAATAGATAGGTTAATTTAAAGGTTTGAAATGGGTTTATCTATCGGCATCGTTGGACTGCCGAATGTCGGCAAAAGCACGCTTTTTAACGCCTTGACGAAAAATAAGGCGGAGGCTTCGAATTACCCATTTTGCACTATCGACCCAAATGTCGGGGTGGTCGAGGTTCCAGACGAACGCCTGCAGAAGCTGGCTGAAGTGATTCCTACTCAGAAAATCGTCCCGGCAATCGTGGAATTCATTGATATCGCCGGAATAGTGAAGGGCGCCGCCCAAGGCGAAGGGCTCGGCAATAAATTTCTTGCCAATATCCGTGAGTGCGACGCAATTGCTGAAGTAGTGCGAGTCTTTACTGATACAAATGTCACTCACGTTGCCGGCGGGATTAATCCTGTAAGTGATATGGAAACCATCCAGATGGAACTAGTGCTGGCAGATCTTGAAACTGTTACAAAAAGAGCAGCAAAACTCGCCAAGGATGTTAAAGGAGACCCCAAACTGAAAGACACTTTGGACTTGGTCCAGAGAATCCAAAAGGAAATGGGAGAAGGAAAAGCGGCCCGCGAGCTAGGACTGACCGAGAAAGAAATAGAAAAAATAAAGGATTTAAACCTACTGACACTAAAGCCTCATATTTATATCTTAAATGTTGACGAGGAACATCTGTTAAACAGCGATGAGTTGATGGCGCAGCTCGATATCAAATCCTCGGATTACGTTCTGATTTCGGCAAAAATCGAGTCGGAACTGAACGAACTTAATAAGGAAGAAAAAAAGGAATATCTGTCAGAGTTGGGGCAAAAAGAGATCGGGTTAAATACATTAATAAAGAAGTGCTATGAACTTCTGGGTCTTCAGACTTATTTCACCGCCGGAGAAAAGGAGATAAAAGCTTGGACCATTCATAAGGACGACAAGGCTCCGCAAGCTGCCAGCGTAATCCATACAGATTTTGAAAAAGGATTTATAAAAGCCGAAACTGTTTCGTGGAATGACTTAGTTGAGAATAAGGGCTGGACAGGAGCTAAGTCAGCTGGAAAAGTCCGGCTTGAAGGCAAAGATTACACCGTCAAGGACGGCGATGTGATGATATTTAAGTTTAATGTCTAGCCCTTTATCCTGTCATTCTGAACTTGATTCAGAATCCAGTATTTTTTCATATAGATCGTCCCAATTAGGGTTAGTTTTCTCAATTAACTCTAGCTTCCATTTACGTTTCCAATCTTTCAATTTCTTTTCTCTAATAATTGCCGACTCTATGTCTTGGGTTTCTTCGAAATAAACGAGTTTGTCTATTTTATATTTCTTAGTAAAGGATTCAACCTTCCCACTCTTATGCTCATAAACTCTTTTCTTCAAATCAGAAGTAACACCAATGTATAGAGTTCCATTTCTTTTACTGGCCAAAATGTAGACATAATATGTTTTCATTTTCTTCTGGATTCCGGATCAAGTCCGGAATGACATGAAAGCTCCAACCAAATAAGAAATTCTTTGTTCCCTTTGGCACCGGTAATCGGCGACTCGGCCAAACCTTTTACCTTAAATCCCGAAGCTTCTGCAAATGTCGCGATGTCTTCTACAACTCCTTGTTGAATTTCCTCATCTTTTATCACACCTTTACATTTATCTGCAACCTCTTTGCCAACCTCGAACTGCGGTTTTATAAGTAAGGCCGCTTCAGTGGTATAATCGGCAATTATTTTGATTTGGGGAATAATTTTTTTGAGGGAAATAAATGAGACGTCGCAAACAAAGTAATCAATTTTTTCCGGTAACTCTGAAATGTCCCGAAAATTAGTTTTTTCCATCACAACGACACGAGGGTCTTCTCGCAGCTTTTGATCAAGCTGGCCCCTGCCGACATCTATAGCAAAAACTTTCTTTGCTCCGTTTTGAAGCGCGAAATCGGTAAACCCTCCGGTCGATGAACCAATGTCACAGATAATTTTACCAATAAATTCCAATCCAAACTCTTTATAAGCTTTCTCTATTTTCAGCGCTCCGCGGGAGACATATGGAAACTTTTCTTTCACTTTAATTTCGGCATTTTCTTCAACTATCATTCCGGCCTTATCAACCTTTTGCCCGTCAACAAAAACTTGCCCCGACATTAGATATGCCTGAGCCCTCGCTCGGCTCTCAGCCAATCCTTTTTCAGTAAGTAATAAATCAATTCTCTTTTTCATTTCGTTGCAACAAAATAGATGAGTATTATTGTGAAAAATATTACCCCAAAAACAACTGGGATAAAAATAGAATACGGCAATCGAGAATTAAGTTTTTTGCCAACTTCATTATCTTTTTTTGAGAGAGAAAGAGCAAGATGAAGAATAAACATAATAAACAAAAATATATAATACAGTCTGATGTCGCTTTTACTAAAACCTAAACGCATCTGATAATTCACAGCATAAGAAATAGCTGATATAACAATATATCCGGTTACTAAGAAAAGTGCACGTCTTAGTTTTATATTCTCGATTATTTTTTCGCCCTTTCTACATAAGAACCATCACGCGTATCAACCCTTATTCTATCACCTTTTTTTATAAAAAGCGGAACGTTCACAGCCAAGCCGGTTTCAATCTTAACCCTTTTTGTTGCCCCAGAAGCCGTATCGCCCTTCAGACCCTTTTCGGCTTCAGTAACCAAGAAGTTCATTTTTATAGGCAAATCAATACTGATAGGTTTTCCCTTATACACTTGCAATTGGTAGGTCTCGCCTTCCATTAAGTACTTAGAAGCCTCGCCAACAAAATCTTTGTCCAAAGACATTTGTTCATAAGTAGTTTGATCCATGAAAAAATACTCTTTGCCTTCGCAGTATAGGAACTGAGCTTTTGCCCGTTCAATTTCAACAGTGTTAAACTTCTCACCACCACGAAAAGTTTTACTAATGATAACGCCTGTCATCAGATTTTTAATTTTTGATTTTAGGACAGCTCCGCCGCGTCCCATTTTGGAGTGCTGGGATTCGAGAACTACATAAGGCTCACCCTCAAACTCAAAGATAACACCTACCTTTAAATCAGTAATTCCGTACATTTAGCTCCTTATCTATTCACAAAAGGCAGTAGAGCAATAATTCTGGCTCTTTTTACTGCCAAAGCAATTTTTCGCTGATGTTTGATACAGTTTCCTGTTCTCTTCCGGGATTCTATTCGGCCGTAACCGGATATGAATTTCTGAAGACCTTTCACATCTTTGTAATCAATTTTCAAATCTTTATCAATACAGAACCGACACCCTTTTCTCGGTACATATACTGCTGGTTTTTCTTTAGAATGGTATGTCATCTATGTTTATCTCCTCTTCTTCTTTATCTTCCTTTTTTGATTTAGCTGTATCACTTTTCTTAGCTGTTTCTTTCGGCTGTTCTTCAGTCGGGAAGTCGCCGCCGTCTCTTCTTGAATCTACAAATGCTATATCTTGCGCTACTATTTCAGTTTTCTGTCTCTTTGCCCCGTCCTGGCCTTCCCAACTTCTAGTCTGAAGCCGGCCCATAACATGAACTTTTCGGCCCTTGGTAAGATACTGGCTGCAAAGTTCAGCTAGTTTTCCCCAAACAACGACTTCGTGAAACTCTACTTCGTCTTTTTTATCGCCGTTCGCATCTTTCCAAGAACGGTTTGTTGCGACTCCAAATGAGGTCACCGGCTGACCGTTCGGTGTATATCTGAGTTCCGGGTCACGAGTTAGGTTTCCCATCACGATTGCCAAGTTTACATTTTGCATGGCTTTCTCCTTTTTAGGACTCTTTATCCGGTCCTATTATTTCTTGTAATTTTTCGTCGAGTTCTTTTTGTCTGTCTTTTGCTTCTTTTTCTTTTTCAACTTTTGTTTTTTTGGATTCTTTTACTTCTTTAGCTTTAACCTCTTTCTCGACCTTTTCTTCTTTTTCTGGCTTCACTTCCTCAACTTTCTTAGCGGCTTTTTTGTCACGAGGCTTGCTCTCAACTTCCTCCTCCGCCTGGACAACCAAAGACCGAATTATTTCCTCAGAAAGTCGAAGCGCTCTCTCCAGTTCCTTCACAGATGCCGGCTCTACTTCCGCGAGCATAAACTCGTAAATGCCAAATGAATTCTTGTTTATCTCATAAGCAAGCTTTTTCTTGCCCCAGCTCTCTTCATTTAATACCTTACCGCCAAGATTTTCAACCTTGCTTTTCACCTTTTCTGTAATTTTGGCAGTATTGCCTTCAAGATCAGGGTGTATAATATAGACCAGTTCGTATTTTTTCATTAAAAAAATTCCTTTCCACGGACCCTTTCGGGGCTCTTCTTGTCTCAAAAAGAGCAAAAATGAATGTTTAGTTAATAAT
>JAKANV010000052.1 GCA_021823605.1 bacterium
GCCACAGTAGCAGTGGAAGATAAAAATTTTTACCATCATAGCGGTTTTGATATGAAGAGAATCGCCGGCAGTATGGTCTATGATATTGTCCACAAAGAAAAAGGCCAAGGCGGAAGTACCATCACCCAGCAGTTTGTAAAGAATGCTCTCTTGTCTAACGAAAAATCTTTCTCCAGAAAAATAAAAGAAGTGATGCTCTCCATCATGATTGAGCAAATGTACTCTAAAGATGACATTTTAAAAATGTATTTGAACGAAATACCATATGGCTCAAATGCCTACGGAATACAAGTTGCCGCTAAAACCTACTTTAATAAGGATGCCAAGGATTTGGACTTGGCTCAGTCAGCCGTCTTGGCTGCTCTGCCAAACGCACCAACTTATTACTCCCCTTATGGTCAGCACAAGGATGAACTTATGCAGAGAAAAGATATGATTTTAGACCTTATGGTTGACCAGAAATATATCAAAAAAGATGAGGCCGAAGCAGCAAAGAAAGAACAGCTCGTGTTCAGCGGAAATGTTTACGGCAACATTACTGCTCCCCATTTTGTCATGTATGTTAAAGAGCAGCTGATTGAAAAATACGGTGAAAATACGGTCAATACCGGCGGGCTTAAAGTTTATACGACTCTCGACCTGGAAAAGCAAAAAATGGCCGAGGAAGCTGTGGCAACTAATGTAGATAAAAATAAAGGAAGGTACAAAGCATCAAATGCCTCACTCGTTGCAATGGATCCGAAATCAGGTCAAATTCTGGCGATGGTTGGAAGCCGTGATTTCTTTGACGAAAACATTGACGGTAATGTGAATGTAGCCATAGCCAGTCGTCAACCTGGTTCGTCATTTAAGCCTTTTGTTTACTCTACTATGATGAAGCAGGAAAACTGGGGCGCCGGCAGCACTCTTTATGATGTTCCAACCGATTTCGGTGGTGGTTATAGACCTAGAAATTATAACGGCGGTTTTCAGGGACCAATGTCGATGAGGTCAGCTCTTCAACAATCCGAGAATATACCTGCAGTCAAAGCTCTCTACATCAGTGGTGTGAACAATGCTATAAAAACAGCTCATGATATGGGGATTACTACCCTAAACGACACTAGCCAGTATGGACTTTCTTTGGTTCTCGGTTCTGGTGAAGTTAAACTTCTTGATATGACGGGGGCATACGGAGTGTTTGCAAATGGCGGAATTAAGAAAGACCCTACATGGTTTACAAAAATCGAAGATTCAAATGGAAAAACAATTGATGAATATAAAGACAAGTCTGGAAAACGAGTTTTAGATCAGCAAATAGCCTATATCACGAGTAATATTCTGTCTGATGATGCATCCCGAGCAAGAGTATTTGGAGCAGGCGGGCCACTTGCTATTCGAGGTCGTCCGGTAGCCGCGAAAACCGGTACCACAGATAGCTATAAAGATGCCTGGACTATGGGCTATACTCCATCACTAGTCGCTGGAGTTTGGGCCGGAAATAATGACTGCACCCCGATGTCAAGTGCTGGCGGTTCTATTGCAGCTGCACCGATATGGCACGACTTTATGACAAGCGCCCTTAACAGCACACCGGTTGAAAACTTTGACCGACCATCAGGCATAAAAAGTGTCACACTTGATGCAGTAACCGGTAAGAAGCCAACCGCTTCAACCAAACGTTCAGTGACAGACATTTTCCCGAGCTGGTATAAGATTCCTGTGGGTGAAGCTGGTAGTGAGTATAGAGTAAATCCTGCTACGGGGAAGTTGGTTAACGATAGTTGCCCACCAGCACAAATTACTACTATTACTAAAAATTCTCTTACTGCCGAAATACCTCAGGGAGATCCGGCCTACTCTAGATGGTTTGCGCCTATCGCCGCCTGGGCAAGCGCTAACGGTTATGTTGCAGGCGATACTTCTGTTCCCACCGAAAAGGATAGTTGTGATGTTGTCAGTAAATCAGCTCCAACTATCAGTATCACTTCACCAGCAGATAGCGATAATGTTGCAAGTCCGTTGGAAATCAATCTAAATGTTGATGCACCGAGTGGTATTGATAAAGTAACGGTAACAGTCGGCGGCACAAGTTATCAAGCGTCTGCTATGGCAAATGGAAATGGCTATACTGCGACAGTGGCGCTTACTCCGGGAGACCATACGATTTATGCTACAGTGAAGGATAAGAGCGGTAGTAGCACAAAGTCGAAATCAATAACAGTAACAGTACAAACGCCTTAAATTATATTGTTTATTGTTTCGCTTTTCAGTTATTATTAAAAAGTAGTCGGGTGGGTTAATTTCTGTTTCCTATAAGAAAAAGGAATTAACTCTCCCGGCTAGGCAGAGGGATGAAGATGCCATGGTTAGGACACAAGTTTCGAGCGTCATTTCCGGTGACAATAAAGAAGCCGGATTAGTTCGAGGCCGTTCTGCCCTATCCGATTTTCTCTGTTCGATGCAAAGGAGAAGTCTCTCTATTTCGGAAGCCGCCCAAAATTAGGCATCCGAATCCTAAATGAGAAGGCTGAAGTCGGGTGTGCGATCCTTCTAGAAGGGTCAATCACTCGGCTTCTTGTATTCGACTCAAAATGAAAAAACCGCACCTTTACGATGCGGTTTGATCCCTAACAAATAGTCCCTGTCCTCTGACGTGCTGGTTTTGTCGGTCCTTTTTCAAACTCAAGATAGGTACTCAGCATACTGGAGAGTTTCCTATCCAAGCTCGAGGCCGTCCTGTAAGAAGCGGCCACTGGATTCCCGGTTTCAGGATGAGGAACATAGAAACGCGGAGTTATGCAAAGAAGATTACTCTTCTCTTCAAAGGAGACATCCAGCAAGTGATCTCCAATGCCTAATAAATCAACTGGCCTTTTCTCGAACATCACCATCATCCGAGAATTGCCCATCCTTGCATTGAGATCAAGCCTTGCGTTTGCAACTGCTTCCGCGATCTCCATAAGCAGCTGATGAGAATCAACTATCTTGCCTGTAACGACTTGAAGCTCACCCCCCACTTCTTGAATTCTGCCGAGCCTCATCTGCCAGGCGCCTTTAATCTTCTTTACCGCATCGCGCCTTGACAGTTTCCCTTGAACTTGGTACTTCAAAAGCTCCTTTCTATTCAAAGCGACACCCCCTTTCGGATAAATTAGAATTGACAAAAGGTTATAAAAGAGCTCCCCCAAAGTTTACCTATTTTATAACATAAACATTTTTCTGTCAATTAGTTAATGAGAAGCAAATTTATTATTTTTAATTGTATATCGCCAAGGTTTGTCGCGATAAATATCAGCATAGTCTATACCAATCCTTTTTGAAGCTTCAATCTCGGGTTTTTCATTTGGATCTTCTATCCAAATCTTTTTCGAATCTGTAATGTCTTCACCATAAAATGATTTATCCAAATCAAGTGCAGCGCAAAGTTTACCCGGGCCTTTCATAAAATCCTTGTCTGCCCGAACCTTACCGAATTTTTTGAGATTTTCCTTAGCAATTTCTAGTCCTTCAACCGGTTCAAGAGCACGAATGAGAACGGCTTCAGGAACATGTTCCTTTGCCGTCACAATATTAAAGTTGTAGTACATGCCATATATCAAGTAAATGTAAATAAGCCCGCCACGAGAATACATGACTTTATTCCTTTCGGTTTTACCAAATCTGGCATGACAAGCAAGATCATCTTCCCCGACATAGGCTTCAGTTTCGACTATTTTACCGGAAATAGTTTTATTCCCGATTTTCCTGATTAGTGTTTTACCTAAAAGATCCGGCGCCACTTCCGTAGCAGACCTTTCAAAAAATTTTCTATCCAATCGATCCATTACAAATATCTAACTTCAGTCTCTAGTTCTACTCCAAATTTTTCGAATACCTTCTTCTTTACCTGTTCTGCCAGTTCTTTGATATCAGCTGCTGTCGCACTTCCTGTATTAATTAAAAAATTTGCATTTTCGTTTGAAACTTCTGCCTCACCAACTTTCATTCCTTTACAACCTGCCAGATCTATCAGTTTACCTGCGGGAATATTTCCGTCTATACCTCTCACTTCAACTTCTTTAAGAAGATGATCTGAAGCATCTTCCGCCTTTACATTTTTAAAGAAACTACCACAACTTTTCCCTACTGGCTGGTTCAGCTTACTTCTTTTCTCAGTTATTACATCCTTTTTGTTTCTAACTTCTTCGATGGTAGATTTTTCCAATTTTAAAGTGGCGCCAAGTATAACCCCACTAAAACCATGTTTAAATTGACTATCTCTATATCCAAAAGTCAAACTATCCTTGTTGATTTCTTGTACTTCCCCGTTATTTGAAATAACCTCAACATTATCTATAACATTCGCTATTTCTCCGCCAAAGGAGCCCGCATTTCCAATAATGGCACCTCCTAGAGTCCCCGGAATTCCGGCTAAAGACTCTAACCCAGAAAGACCTTCATCTATAGTAAAGTTTATAAGTCTAGCTAATGTTATACCTGAAGATGCATAGACCTTATCATTGTCTCTCCTGACTTCTTTCACATTGTTCACAATAACGAGCCCTTTATAGCCATTATCAGGAACTAAAACATTACTCCCTTTACCCAAAACTAAAAATGAAATAGTTTTCTCTTTTGTAAAATTAAAAGCATCTATCAAATCCTGATTTTGTTTAGCCAATACAAAGTATTTGGCATTTCCACCAACACCATAAGTATTATATCTTTTTAGATTAATGTCTTCTTGTATTTTCACCATTGTCTGAGTTACCCTTAATTTTTGAAAAATACATTTTACCCGCAGGAGTTTGCAATATTCGCGTAATAACCACTTCCAACTCTTTCCCGATAAATTTTCCACCTCTCTCAACCACTATCATAGTGCCATCAGTCAGATAACCGACTCCTTGGGTTTTGTCTTTACCGGCTTGGATAACTTTGAGAGTCATTTTCTCGCCCGGGATAATAATCGGCTTTATTGCTTCTGAAAGTTCATTGATATTTAGAACTCTCACTCCCTGGATTTTGGCAACTTTATT
>JAKANV010000002.1 GCA_021823605.1 bacterium
GCGGTAATCCTGAAACTTTATAGGTGTTGTATGGTGAATCAAGACTTATATCTTCATCTGAGAGAATTCTTTTATTGTTGCCCAAAACATACTGAACGGTGGCACATGAATCGAGCTTCATTCCGATGCTTAATCGATTCAAAAAAACACTAGCTACCTTTTTCTTATCACTATTACTCTGCACTTCCCGTTCCACTATTGAAGCAAGTGTTAAGACCTGATAATAGTTCAGGCCTTCATTCCCTACACCAGCACGAATCTTTGAATCTGCTTTTTGCGAAAACTCGGCTAACATTTTGCTAACCACCTCGTCAGAAGTTGGTTTTGATGAGAGAAAATATGTATCAGGATATAGAAAACCCTGCAAATCTCCATTCGGGCTTTCCTTCAAAAAATCATAGTTGTACTTTTTGCTTAGAGAATTTTTGAAATCCTCGCTCGTCCCAATTCCTTTTTTTACGATTTCATCTTCAATCTGTTTATTGGCCCAGCCTTCTGGAATCGTGATTTTCCCGCTTGTGACCTTTCCCTTCGTCAAGATCTCCATTACCTGAATCATTGAAAGATTTTTGCTAAATGTATAATCGCCGGCCTGAATGTGCGCTCCTTCACCCTTGTATTTTAGATAAACCACAAAAACGAATGAGTTTCTTATGATACCCTTCTTTTCCAGATTTTTCCCTATATCTTGCGTACTTTCTCCCTTTGAAACGGTAAAATTAACTTTTTCAGAACTCGTAGAGGCGGGCTTTTTGACCTCAGATTTTATAAAAGAAACGCTAAAAAGTGTGAAACCGAGTAAAATTACTACAAAAATAATGGGAATAAAGAACTTCTTCTTTTTTATCCAAATTTTTTTTTCTTTCTGAATAAAGTTTGTGTTCAAGACTGTCTCCTTAAATAACTTTCGAGGATTATTTTTGCCGCATATGAGTCTATCAACCCCTTCTCTTTTCTCGGGTCTTTGCCCTCTATTTTCATCATTTTTTCGGCCTCAACCGATGTCACTGACTCATCTTCATACTCTACTATTTCCCCATATTTCTCTAGGTGGTTCCTCACAAATTCCTTAACTTTTTCCGCCTGAAAACCCAGGGTGCCGTCCATGTTTCGCGGTAAACCGACAACTATCTTCTCAGGGTCTTCAGTTTGAATCACTTTTTCAAGCTCAATATCTATATTCTCATCAACATTTAACGTCATTAAGGTAAAAGCAAAACTACCTTCGCTTCTGGACACACCGATTCTCTTTTCTCCAATGTCGAGTGCTATAAACTTCCTCATTACTGCTTTTCCACAAACTCCATTTTCAGGTAAATATGGCTTTTGAGCCTTGAGACACTTTTCAAAAATCCGGGGAAGAAATCCATTTGAACTGAATCTATTCCGTCCAAATGTGTGAGGTAATCTTGGGCTTTTTGCTGGCTATCACCACTAATCTCAGTTTTTACCTTCTTCTCATCAATTTTCGTACCTAAATGCATTGACGCCTTGGCTTCGCCGGAAGCGGTGCCCTTATCTAAATTAATGTCGTTAAAGGTGATATCGACTGAATCCAGCTTGTCTTCCAATATTTGTTTATTCGGACCGGTTTTACTTTTGAAATCTTCAAACGCCACCTTTGTAAGGTCGTCTTTCTTGTATGCTAGCCCTTTAAATGAAACTGGGGCGGAAACCGTGAAATCATCCGCTTGATCATCGGCATTTTTTGAGACTGAGAGTGTGCCAATAGTTAACTTCTGAGCCTTGTCATCCAATGTTTCGTCCTTTTTCATCTTGCCTTGACCTTCTTTTTTCACATCCGTATTGGCATCATCACTGAATGACTTTCTGGCATTTGCAATGTCAGCTGCGCTCACAACGCCCACTTCCTTTGTAGAGCCGCCTGACATAGCCGAAGCGCTTACACCGGTGATTTTGTCATATTTAGCTGTACCGGCGAAACCCGGAATTTTAAATGACCCGGATATATTGTATTGATCTCCAGGTGCATCCGCGGCCGCACTAACGTTGGCGGTCCCTGCTGTAATATTTCCTCCGCCGGAATCTGTATAGCCCGGGACTTCAACGTCTGAAAGAGTCCTAAATATCAGACCGTTTGCCTCAAGCCTCGTGCCCGCAACAAGAGTTTGAGGAAGCGTACTGTAAGTATTCTTTATGGTTACAGAACCCTGAGCCTTTGCCCCGATATTCTTCTTTCCTGTCGCCTGGTACTTCTTGGTCACTGTCTTATCGACCGAGATTAAATCACCTGGGATAGTATCGTTTGATTGGTTAACACTATTTGCACTTTTATCTATCGTAAAATCAGCCGTTAAATCCTGCTTTTCAGATAGAACCTTTAACTTAATATTTGTCATCGGAACGTAAATATAGAGGAATAATAATAGGAAAAATCCGGCAACCGATGCGATAATAATAAACTTTTTATGTGGGAATTTCGGCAAAAGTTCATTCATTTTCCTCTTTTGGACACCTTTATCTCCGGCCTTTTCGGCCTTGGCTTTAGGCTCAACCTCCGGTTCATCTGCCATTTTTTCTTTCTCAGCCTTATCCAGAAGTGCGCCTTTCTTGAAAACAACCTCTTTCGTGTCCTCTACAACCGGCTCATCCTCTTTGAGTTGTATTTCGTTTTCAGGCTCCGGCGCTGACTTCTCCGGAATCTTTGTTTCTTCGCCAACCCTGGAAGCACTGTGAATGCCGACTTGTTCCGCTAAATTTCGGCCAACCTTATCATGTGTGATAATCTGAATCTGTTTACCTAACGTGTCCGCCTGTCTCTTCAATAGCTTCAAATTTACAATACTCTGAAGCAAAGCCGCTTCCTTTGGCACAACCAAATGGATATCAGCTTCAGCTGTTTTCCTTAAACGATCAATAACCGAAGTTATTTCCTCATCAATTTCTAAATATAATATCTTTCTTTCCATAGTCTAATTTTGCATTATTTTAGTTGCTTTTGAAAGGATGGAAGGCAAAACATCCTCCTCATTTTCTATAGTCAGGGCTAGATTAGCAAGCCCCATGGGGGTTATATCCTGCTGATTTTTCAGCTCACCGGTTTTGTCGATAACATTATTTACTTCCTCCGGCTTTATGAAACTGACCTGAGGCTTCTTGGCAAATGGAAGATCCTTATACCAACCGACCTTCTCAAGCGCTTTTTTAATTTCAGGAAGCGCTGAACCGCCTCCGCAAAGCAGGATTCTCGATGGAAGCAAATCTACGTTTGAAAACTCCGATAATGACAGCTCGATTCCCGAAAGCCACACTTCCGCATCGGCTTCCAAAGCTTCCTTTACCATTTTAGCGCTTTTATCTTCCAAATCCCCTTTCGAATAAGCCAGCTTTATCTGTTCCGCCTTTGCAAATGAGGTATTTAAAACTTGGGATAATCTTTTCGTGAAGCTTCGTCCGCCAATGGCAAACATCTTCGTTCCTTCCAGGCCGCCGTTTCTAACAACCGCCACGTCAGAAGTTCCACCACCAATATCAATGAATATCGCGCTGAACTCACCCGCTTCTTCACTACCGACACTTTTGGCAGCTGCATACGGCTCCGCGGCAATGGTTAGCAAATCCAAATCAAGATCCGAGGCAATCGTTTGAAGCGCTCCCAAATGGACTAGGGGAGCAAAGGCGTTAAATATTCCGACACTGACATCTTTCCCCTGAAATCCCATCGGATTTGTAACACGATAGCCATCAATTTTCACATCGACTATAGAAGCATTTACCAGTTTCACATCCACTTCTTCATGCCCCGTTTCCCAAGCCAGCTGTTGTCGTGCCGCATCGAATGCTTTCCACTGAACTTTATTTACGATATTCTTGAGCTCATTATAGTCAATTCTAGTTTTTGGTTTCAACCTTTCATAATGCACCGTTGTCGTTGTCCCCTTCACAAGTTCTCCAGCGATTCCAATGACACAGTAGTCAGATATCATTCCAGCCTGCTCTTCTGCCACATCCAATGCCTTAGCACAGTTTTCAACACAACCGGAGATGTCAGTCACGGCACCGCCATGCATATCACCGAGACGCTGACGCTGACGGCCAACACCGCGGACTACCGCTTTGCCATTTTCGATCTTGAAAACCAGAGCCTTAACAAACTCCGTACCTATGTCGAGTGCGACATAGACGGGGTCTTTCGGTTTTCTCTTCAAAACGTTCGAAATTAACTCTTTCATTACTGTTTTATTGTAAAGGGTTTGGCTGAGTATATCAAATCAATATATTCAATATTTTTATATTATTTGATGGAAGCAAGACGGGTAAAGTAATCAGTCGTTTCAACACCCCCTCCTGTCGCCATATTTGTAACTACACAGCCACACTGTGTACAGTCTGCCTTTCCTGAAAGTACGCATGGGCTAATACGTCCGCCTGCACCATTATATGACTCGATATCCAGAGCAAACTTGCAGTTTTCGGGGGTTAAGTCTTTTGTGTGATCCGGATGAAGCCTATCAATCATATTATCCGTCATTGCCATAAAGTTACCATAAATTGGTTTAAGCCTATGAAGCTCTTCTACAATCCAAATCCTTTCTTCACGAGAAAGTCGCAGCGGCTCATCGTGAGCATCTTTGGTCGGAGTCATAGTGCTTATCATTATCCCTTCCACAAGACCACTTTCGCGCCAAAGTTCAAGCATTTCTCCTATCTCCTTGTGGTTCACATGATTAAGAGTGGTGTGCAGATAGATTGGCCCAATGTCTTTTTCTTTTGCCGCTTTAATATTTTTCTCAATTCTGTCATACAATCCTTTATTACCTCGGAGTTTGTCGTGCGTTTCCCGAAGTCCATCCATGGAAATAACGTGAAGAGTGGATTTCAGCTTTCGAAGCGGCACTGTGCCCGAAGTGACTAACCACGCAAAAGGTATGATACCACATATCTTTTCTAGAAGTTGTGGCCGACAATACGGTTCTCCACCAACGAGAGTCACCTGAACAAACCCGTCTTTTCTTTTTTGTTTAAAAAATTCAATAACCTTTTCTTCCGGCCATTCTTCCACTGTAGGTTGGGCGCGCCAGTAGCACTTGCAGTTATTAGGACAGTGTTCCGATACATTGAAACTGAAGGCCATTGGCTTTTTCTCAAATACTTTCTGCCCGAAGCCCTTAGCTAAAACCAAACTATTCTTTGCAAAAAAGGGTGCTGCAAGTAATGGGTTGAAGATTTGTCTCATTAGTATAGTCCTTTCTTATGTTTTTATATTAGCAGGATGCACTAATCATGTCTAATTCATTCAAGTGTTGCCTTGATGCGTCTAACACCCTTGGAACTAGAGGTTTCGTTTTTTATTCTGAAATGGCCAAGCTCACCGGTATTTTCAACATGCGGACCGCCACAGATTTCTTTTGATACAGCTTCTTTTGAAGATAAATCGCCACCGATACTGTATACTTTTACCTTATCTCCATATTTTTCAGTAAATTCTCCTTCAGCGCCCTTGCTCTTTGCTGTTTCAAGGTCACATTCATCGAGATGGACCTCCAGTTTCTTTTCTATCTTGTCATTTACCCAGTCTTCTACCTTTTGTCTCTCCTCGTCAGTAAGCTTTTCCGGATGCGAGAAATCAAGTCTTAATCTATCAGCGGTAAGATTTGAACCTTTTTGGTGCACATGTTCTCCCAATACTTCCTGAAGAGCCGCCAAGAGAAGATGCGCCGCAGTATGATATTTAACAACCTGGGGGTCTCCACTGTCTGCCAATCCGCCCTTGAACATGCCAGCTGATGCCGTACGCGAAAGGTCTTGATGCTTTTTAAACTCTTCCTGAAATCCCTTTTCATCAACATCTAATTCTTTTTCTTGGGCTAATTCTTTCGTTAATTCGATAGGAAAACCATATGTTTGATAAAGATCAAAAATTACTTTCCCCGGTAAAATTTCTTCGAACTCATAAGCTTCTCCCGTATAAAGTTCACTTACCTTCTCTCCTTTTGAATCTCTATAATTTTGTATTGTTTTATTAAATTGAGCTAACCCCATTTTTAACGTCTTTCTAAATCTTTCTTCTTCAGACTCCAGCTCTTTTTTAACCTTATCAGCCTGGATTTTGTATGTTTCTTTGTAAATTGCTGAAACAATGTCAACAAAATCAGATGTGAAGTTTTTATTAATTCCTAACTGATGGCCTTTTACGATAGCTCGACGGATTATCCGTCTGACAACATAGCCTGCTTCTTTATTTGAAGGCAAAATTCCATCATTTACTGCAAAAACAGCAGTTTTTATATGATCACAAATAATTCTGAACAAGTTTTCATTTTCTTTGTATTTTTTCCCAGAAATCTCTTCAATCTTTTCAATCAAAGGTAAGCAAAGGTCTGTTTCATAAACATCTTTATGCCCATTTAGGGTCGTTAAAAGTCTCTCAAGACCCATTCCCGTATCAACACCTTTATGTTTTAAGGGCTCGTATTTGCCTTTCTGAAGGGAATATTCGTTGAAAACTAAATTCCAGATTTCTATCCCATCGATGTAGAACTCAACTGTAGGTCCACCCGGTGACCCTTCTGTCCCAAGTGACCAGAAGTTATCCTCGAATCCTTGCGGCTCAATCTTTTTTAAGTCTTTAATCTTTTTCAAAATTTCTAATGATTCTTTATCTTCAGGTATTCCCTTTTCACCCTTAAAGTAAGTGGCATAGATTCTGGATTTATCAACTTTTAACTTTCCAGTCAAAAACTCCCAAGCAAAACTAATCGCTTCTTTTTTAAAATATGAATCTTTTTTCTCCGGGTAACCAAAAGAAAAGTTCCCGAGCATCTCAAAAAATGTCAGATGCGTATCGTCACCGACTTCCTCGATATCTGAAGTTCTTAAGCATTTTTGGACAGAAGCTACGCTAGCATACGGCGCTTTGTCCGGCTCTGCATAAAATGGTTTGAACTGCTGCATTCCTGCAGTCGTAAAAAGTACTGTCGGATCGTTGTCTGGAATTAAAGAAGATGAGGAAATAACTTTATGCCCCTTCTCCTCAAAGAAATCTAGAAATTTTTGCCTCAGCTCGTTTGATGTCATTACTAGCTAATTTTACTATAAAATACTTATTTATAAAAGAATTGAGCGGCCACACGGGCCGCTCAACTTGGGAGACAATGGAAACAGTTGTGCTGGCAGTCTCTCTCGGATCGGAAGTGCCGAGCTCGCATCTGCCTTTTAGCCAGCTGAGCTCTCTGGAGAGCTATTGCAAGATTGATCTCCCCGAATTTTCCGATCGATAATGATTCAACTCCTTCCGGAATTTGAATCTCGCAAGGATAGATGCTTCCATCAGTCCGAATCTGAAGGACCGAAAATTCGGTCAGAGAACAGCAGTATCCTTTTGGGATTATCGTCTTATCCTCGGGCAAAATTGGAATTCTTCTTGCCCGACCAAACTCGCTGTGTACTTCGCCCACTTCCAGCTCAACCAGATAGCCCGCGCTGACACCCAGCTTTCCTCTGTCCATCGTGACAACCGGCTCTTTAATGCCAAGTGGCCACTCGCCCCACCTTTCCCGAAGATTGAGAACTGCTGGGTGACTCATCTTGAAACCAAGCTTCTTGATTTGTCCCCTGATTTCCCTATCATCGACTCCGCAAACGTAGCCAAGGCTCCTTAGCACCCGTTGATACTTTCTGCGTGTTTTTTCAGCTATTTTGCTACCATCCCAATCGATGACGATGTTCATCCATGTAACCGTTGATATGTCCTCAATCAACGGCAGTGTGAACTTTAACCTACTCGACGCCTCTCTGAGACTGAAGGCCGGAAATGAAAACCTGACACTCAACCGAGGGTTTCTTATCCGGCTTATTTGTTCTAAGACCGAGTAGCCGGTATCCTCCTTGTTCTTACATCCGGAAGTGGTTATGTTCACTATGCACTCCTCGTCTGCCAAAAGCTTTTTCACCACTATTGGCAAATAATTATGCAGCAAAGGCTCACCTCCACCAGAGTAAAAGACAGCCTTTTTGCCAGGTATTCTCAATATTTGAGAAGCTAGTTCGTCAAGCATCTCGGAACTCATTGAGACACCCTTAGGCTTGCTATCCCAGCTGCACATTGGGCATCCTCTGTCACAGCTAGTAGTTGGAATGATGGAAAAGCTTACATTGTCCATCTTGCTCCTCCTAAATGTAGGGTGCAAAAAAGGACGAAGCCTCCGTCCTTTTGTATTGTCTAGTTTATTATATCATAAAAAATGTCTTTATAAAAGGACCGGGCGTCCGCGATGAGTCTTTACGACCATCTTAGACGCCCTTCCTTCCAGCATTATTTATTGTGCAGGTCTCCATTCAGCCTCCCACCATTTTCGATTATATTTTCCAGCAAATCACTTACAGCTGCTCTTTCTCCGTTGCCGCTGAGCCCATAGAATTCCTCTAGAATAAAGCTCATTTCGTCAGTACATTCGCCCTGACCATACTGACCCGACCGGCAATGAGTGGCAAGTTTCAATATCTCCTTAATCAAGGCCTTTTTGCGGTGGTCTTCAGTACCTATGCCATGATCTCGGAAATAATTGTGAACTGCCTTCTTGGCTTTGTTAGCAGTTGCACTCAAGGTTCTCACCTCCTTCCAAGGTGAAGTCTAGCGGTGGATAATGCCTAAAAGGAAGAGTATTTTAGCACGGAAAATGGCTATCCGTCAAGCATAAGATAAGGGCATCCTTCCTCGAGATATGTCTCGATTCCAAATGCCCTTTCTTTCGGTATGCAGGTGGTTTTCATTTTTCTCCCTCAGCTTTGTTGAACAGAAAGTTGATTATTGAGCCTTTGTCCGTAATGCTCTCAAACCTGTAATGCTTCAGTTCTTCCTGAACACGCTTGCCAAAATCTCCATTATGCTTGCCTTTCTTCAACTCGATAATCAAGTCTATAAGGCTCTCTTTGATTTTGTAAGCGTCGTAGTGGCCAACAAGCCCGGGATGGTTGTTAAAGAAACTGTTAACTTCTTCTCCTACTGCAGCTCTTTCTTGCTTTTCTTGCTCGCTAAGTTCTTTTTTCAAGCTAATCACCTCCTTAGAGGCAACATATAACACCTGCCGAAAGGAAATGAATGATATCACGCAATCTGTATCTAGTCAAGCTTAATTTGTGATTATCCCCCCGCCAAGACATTCATCACTTGAATAAAAAACAATTGCTTGCCCCGGTGTCACAGCCCGAACTTTTTCTTTAAAGATAACCTTATATTTTCCGTTTAATTTTTCTAAGCTGTCCACCTCTTTTTCCTCCATATTGTAACGGATAATAGCATTTAAACTTTTGTTGACTGGCGAAGTCCCTGCAATCCAACTAACTTCATCAAAAATCAATTCTTTTTTATACAAATCTTTTTCTTCGCCAACTGTAACTGTGTTTTCGGCGACATTAATATCTATAACATACATCGGCGTTTTGAATCCTCCGCCAAGGCCTTTCCGCTGACCAATGGTATAAAATGGAACTCCTTCATGTTCGCCAACTTTCTTACCATCTTTATCTAAAATATCGCCCTTTTTAACTTCGATTTTGCCTTGCAAAAAATCTGGTACATTTGTATCAATAAAACATATTTCCTGACTCTCTGCTTTTTCAGCAATTTTTAAGTCTGCTTCTTTTGCAATATCCCGGACTTCCTTTTTAGTCAGCTCACCCAATGGGAACTTAATCTTAGATAATTGCACTTGTTTAAGCCGATAAAGAAAATATGTCTGATCTTTCACCAAATCAATCCCTTTAAGAAGTTTACCTCCAGATACTCTGGTATAATGACCGGTCGCTAGATAGTCACATCCAAGCTCCTGCGCTTTTTTTAACAAGTAATCAAACTTAATAAACTGATTGCAGCGGATACATGGATTTGGTGTCCGCCCTTTTTGATATTCACTGATAAAATCTTCAATAACCTCTTTTTCAAATTCCTTTTCATAGTCTACAACATAATGTGGAATATCTAACTTTTCACAAACTTTTTTTGCATCGCTAATCGCCTCAAGGCTGCAGCAAGATTTGGGTGACTTTCCTTTTTCTGCGTAGCAGAAAAGCTTCATCGTCACACCTATCGGGTCATAACCTTCTTTTTGTAATAAATAAGCGGCTACCGAAGAGTCTACCCCTCCCGACATAGCCACCAATACTTTTTTCTTCATTTGAAAATAGAAATTAAATTAACGATTTCAGTTTTTCAGAAATAACTTCCTTCGGCTGTACTCCCACAAAGGTCTCAGCAACATCACCATTCTTGAAAATTATTACAGTTGGGATACTCATTACCCCATATTTACCAGCCGTCCCGGGGCTATCATCAACATTAAGTTTGCCAACCTTAGCCTTACCATCAAACTCCTTTGCTATTTCTGCCACAATTGGCCCGAGCATTTGGCATGGTCCGCACCATGGAGCCCAGAAGTCCACCAGATAGACACCCTTGTCTCCCAAAACTTCACTATCAAAGTTTTTATCAGTTATAACTGTTTCACTCATATCACTCCTTTTCACCCCATGGGGAAATTAAAATTTACTTAAACCCAAAATCCTGGAACAAAAACCATTATAATACTCTAAAAATGGACTTTCAAGTATACAAACAGAGATTATTGGTTGATAAGCGAATAAAGATTTTTCATTATTTCACCAATAGTCAGAAACCTCGCCTGTTCGTTGCTCCACCAGTCAGCCTTGCGCCACTGGCTGTCTTTAGCACTATGATTGATTATCTTAAAGTCCTTGCCCAAAGCGCCCCTGAATGCTTCATACGCCCTTCTCTGGTGATATGGAGAGGTAACCAGAATAATACTTTTAAAACCCCCGCTTTTTACAATCTTGGCTACATCTTGGGCATTTTCTTCTGTAGTACGTGAATCCTCTTCTATCAATATATTCTTGGCTGGCACGCCTTTTCGTATAGCAATATTTTTCATTGCTGATGCATTAGACACTTCACCTTCCGCTGCAGCACCTGAAAAAAGTATTTTGTCAGAGAAGCCATCCATATACAGCGCAACCCCTTCGTTTATTCGTGCATCCGTATCCCCTCCTGAAATCACAACTATCACATCAGCCTTTTCCAGTTTACTTTGGGGGGACAAATATATTGACGGACCAAAAAGAAAAATAGCCCCCAAAACAACTACAGCAATCACTAGTTTAAGTATTTTTCTAATCAAATTTTCACCTGCTTAGTCAGTAAACTCTTGAGAGAACATTTTACCATAAATACCACCATCTATTACACCTATTCCAACTTTACCGAAGTCAGAAGTCAGAATATTTGCCCTATGACCGGGGCTGTTCATAAGTCCAGTATGAGCAATGTCTACATTTGGTGCTAAGGCCAAGTTTTCACCTGCCACAAAGAACGTTATACCTGCATCATGCATTCTATCAAATGGCGACTTCCCATCAAGAGAGGTGTGTGAAAAATATCCGTTTTCAAACATGTCCTTAGAATGCGCCCTGGCAACTTCCTGTAGTTTTTTATCCATCGTAAGCGCACCCAATCCTCTTGAAGTACGCTCATCGTTAACCATTTCCAACATTCTGTTCTCACTAGCTGTGTCGACTGAAAGCTTCGTCGCTTTAAACCCTAGATTAGTAGTTTCATCCCCCTCCGGTTTTACTGTAAGAAAAGTTAAAGTGTCACTAACTGCACCACCAAATTCTTTTTCCAGTACAGTCTCTATATCAGTAGAATGTTTTAGGAGATTCCCCCCAATTTTTGAATTAGAAATATTGTCTCTAGCCCAGGTCGGTATGGGCAAAACCATCACAAGCATCAAGAGAATTGTTGTGATTATCAAACCCTTTATCAGCGCCGGCGCTCCCCCGCCAAACCGGTTGTATTTTGACTCCTTTATATTATCCGGTATTTTTTTGTGACCGTATGAAGATGCAAAATAATATACCAGATATAAGATGAACCAGGTACAAGTAAAGCTGACTATTTTAGAAATCGATAGCGGTAAGCCAAACCGGGCACTCGTGAACTCAGACAAAGCGGGGTAGAACCTAAAGGCAAGAAGTAGTGAAAATATGAGACCGATAATCTCTATGGCCCCACGGAAAAATCCCTGGAAATATCCCATCACCAGGAAATATAGGATAAACACTATGATGACTAAATCAACCCAATTCATATCTTCTAGATTATCACAATTAGTAACTTCTTTAAAACAGAAATATTCTAGAGCGTATTGCCCAATCAAGCATTAGCTAAAAATACAAAATAACAAAGATTATTTTTTGTTTATGAACTCTTCGTAGGCTTTCTCGTCACCGTATTCGAGAAAATGTTCCTGATGTTTTTGAGGAATGAAATCTTTGCTTGGCTGATGCTTTATCCCGCACCAATACTTTTCAGTATCTCCAACAATTTTGACCGCATAAGCCATGAGTCCATTGGCATAGCCGCAATACATACACCAAAGTTTATCGGTTGCACTAAGATAAGATAATTTTTGCCCGTCAATTTTGATGTAATTTCTTCTTTTGTTTACTTTGAGTCCGTATAAACGAAAAGCCGGCTGGTGGTATAGTTCTAGAAAAAAATCAAAAAATACCAAGGGAATAGCTCCTCCTAAAATAAAAGGAATAGCTAAATAATTCCTCAGGCGCTTGTACTTTATTTTAGATATCTTGTGGTACATTATTTTGACTTTTTATAGTTTTCAATCGCATCATGAAGTGCATCCGCTGCGAGATTCGAACAGTGCATTTTAATCGGTGGGAGTCCGCCAAGTGCTTCTGCAACTTGATTATTGCTGATTTTCTCGGCCTCCTCAAGGGTTTTTCCGATAACCATCTCTGTAATCATACTGGATGTCGCTACCGCCGCACCGCAACCAAAAGTTTGAAACTTGATGTCTTCAATCACTTCCTCCATCCCCTGCCCGCCGGAGGAGGGTTTCTTCCCGACTTTGATAAACATTCGCATGATGTCGCCACAAGTCGGATTCCCTTTTTCGCCAACTCCGCTGGCATCCTTAATCTCCCCGACATTCCTCGGATTCATAAAATGATCCATCACTTCTTTTGAATACATATCTGCCATATTATTCTCCTAATATTTCATTTATTTTCGTTTTCAATTCTTGTTTGTCTTCATTTTCAAAGTAACCTTCAACTTTGCCAATCAGTTCGCCATCTTTGAAAAACAAAAGCGCCGGAGTTTCTTTGATATCATACTTTTCTAAAAATTCCTTGTTCTTTATTTCCATTTTTCTGAATTTTATGTCCATCCCGTCAAAAAGTTCTGTGATCGGAATGGATTTAATTAGGCACTTTATGCCCTCATTTTCGAATACTTCAACTGCCGTTAGTTTGGAAGCCTTTAACACTTCCCTCTCAAACTTATCTTCCTCAATTAAAAATGCCGGCAAAATCGGCATTGCTCCATATCGATCCAAATAAAGGTCAGAAACTTTTCTCGAATCTTCTTCCAGTTCCTTTTGTATTTGCGTAAGCTCCTCATCGCTATATGCCACTTTTATCGCTTGGACCATGCATGCTCGCTCACAAGAACCACAACTAGTGCATTTATCATTATCGATAACGATCGTTTCCTTTTCGCTATCCCAAGAAAGCGCCCCAGTTGGACAGACTTCTATCCCATTACATTCTTCCGCGTTATCACAAATCTTAAAATTAATTGCTACCGGCATGTTTTACTCCTTTTCTAAAAAACTATCACAATATTTATTGAAAGCATCGTAAATTTTATAATTTATTCTCAAATCCTCTTGATCATCAATTAAATCGAAATATTGCTGATTCTTCCCGACGGGAATCAATTCATAGTATTGAACTGCATTTATTGTAGAGTTTAATCCATCCCACTCTGATACCTCTAATACTGAACTTCTAAGCTCTGGATTCCATGTAGCATCTACTACAATCCAATCATTTTTCCCAGGCGGAATTACCTCTAAAAATAAATGCGAACAATCATCTTCCTCTGCATTGGCTGATACTTCTTTCGGCAAATCTTGCTGACCCCAGCGAAAGAGAGCAATTCTTTCTCTGGTCTTATATCCCAGCCCCTCTAATTCCTGCGCTAGTTTTTTATTTTTACTCCCACAACTACAATCTTCTTCCCCATGTAAGGCAATATGATAAGGGATGTCCCTTATCTCATAAAACTTCTCGACTGCTTTTTTTATGTTTTCTTCACTCATTTTATCGGGCTCATTCCTCTTAATTTTTCTACAATCTGCGGTAGATGTTTCATCATTTCGTCAATGTCATCACGTGAATTCATTTTTCCAAGACTAAATCGGATGGAGCCATGAGCCAGCAAGTCATCATATCCCATTGCCGTCAAAACGTGAGATGATGCCAGACTCCCTGAGGTGCAGGCGGATCCGCTGGATGCAGCGATCCCTAGTAAATCTAAATTGATTAAAATTGATTCGCCTTCAATTTTCTGAAAAATGAAACTGGCAATGTGCGGTAATCTATTCTCACCAATCTGAGGACCTGTCAGTATCACGTCAGGAATTTCTTTTGTAACTCTTTCTATTAAATAATCTCTCAAGTCCGCTATTTCTTTGCCCGTTTTCTTGGCATTTTTCATTGCTTCTACCATCCCGACAATGTACGGCACATTCTCCGTTCCTGCTCTTTGTCTTCGTTCCTGCGCTCCACCCTGTTGCTGCGGCAAAAATTTAGTTCCTGACTTTACATACAAAAGTCCAACGCCCTTTGGTCCGTAGAATTTGTGAGCTGTCAGGGATAGCATATCTACACCTAAATCCTGAACATCACAATCAAGGTATTGATATGCCTGAACGGCATCTGTATGAAAAACAATCTTATTTTCCCGCTTCTCATTTGCTTTTTTGATAATTTGCGATAATTCCTGAATCGGCTGGATACTACCGACTTCATTATTCCCGTACATTATAGAAACTATGACCGTGTTTTCCTTGATAACTTTTTCCAATTCTCTAGGATTTACTATTCCTTCTTCAGAAACCGGTAATTTCGTCAGTTCAAATCCAAAACTTTTTTCTAAATATTCTGCCGTATCAAGAATTGAATGATGTTCTATGGAGCTAATAATAATATGTGGTTTGATTCCTAAATTTTGTGACCAATGGAATGCCACACCTTTAAGCGCTAGATTATTTGATTCCGTCGCTCCTGATGTAAAGATAATCTCTTTTGGGCTTGCACCAAGCAACTTTGCCGCTTCCTCACGGGAATTTTCGAGCGTAGACTTGGCTTTCTGGCCGATTTTATAAATACTGGAGGGATTACCAAATTTCTCGCTGAAATACGGCTGCATCGCGCTTAAAACCGAATCGCTAACTGGCGTAGTCGCCGCATTGTCTAAATAAATACTATCCATTTTTTAAAAGTTCCTCTAGTTTATCTTTAATTTTAGGAATAATTTCATACTTATCTAAGTCTTCGACACTCCCGACCCAGGCGTAATCATCAAAATCATTATCATCAATTTTTACTTCACCATCTTTAGCTTCTGCAAAAAATTTAGGAGAAATAACATGATATCCATCTACACGAGTAAACTCATCATCATCCAAAAATTCAAACTCACTTTTGGCCTCCAACCCACACTCTTCTTTTATTTCTTTGATTAAAGTGTCCCGAATACTATCTCCGCGCTCTACCTTACCTCCAGGGATGGTCCACTTCCCTGGCTGTTGAATTTCCTTCATACTTCTTTTCAATATCAAAAATTTTCCGTCTCGCTTAAGGAAACATACCGCTGCCACTATGTGTAGTTGATTTTCTGTAACCACTATTTCCCCTTCTTTTTAATGGTCCCCAAGCAAACTTTACACTCTGAAACAAAGTCAGACTCTAAATTCATTAGCTTCTTATAATCATCATAAGAAATAAGGACGCCGACGGGATCGGAATATCGAAGCACAACGACACCTTCTCCTTTTTTAAGACCCTTTAGAATCTTTGAGGCATCATTTGCCAGTTCATTTGTTGTAATAAACTTTTCTTTCATAATTTTCTCCAAATAAAAAGTTACCCTACATCTAGGGTAACTTTTTTTCTTCTTGTTGTCAACTGTTATTACAGGAATTTGAAAGTTTGAACTATCTTGTTGTAAATTTCTATATAAGACGCGTCGTAGCCCACCGGAGGTGCAAACTCTAGGTTTATGTAGCCATTACCTTTCTGGAACGAAACGACCAGCAGGACAATTTTTCCATCCTTTGTTGCTGTTGTTTTTGTTCCTGTATTACCATTAACTGTGACATTTTCCTGAGTACTTGTTATGGAGGCGTCCCCTTCTGAAAATCCATGCCCGCCCGCACCTAGAACTATTGAATAATCTTTTCCACCATCACTCTTTGAGATTTTATAGTCGTTAATGTTCCAATCGGCCGGATATTTCACACTGAACTTAGGATTTTCGGCTACTTGACCGGTGCCGGTATAAGTTTTGAGTGCCTCAGGTTTTGTTTCGGACACATAATCGCTCACTATCCAGCCTTGCTGGCCATTATACTCTACCTTGTCCCAACCGGTTTGCTGCTCGAGGACACTGAGTTTTGTGCCAAAGGGAATGACGGCCAGAACCTTGGCGCTTTTATCGGGTTTTTCCCGCATATTTAGTCCATCTTCAGCTGTAACATAGACATCCTTGCTTGCTTTGGTTTCTGTTGAGGGAGCTGTATTTGTGGTTTCTGTCGATTTCGTCTCTTCTTTTGGCTTGTTTGTATTCTTAAAGTAGAGATAACCACCAAAAGCACCGGCTAGAAGGGCGAAAAGCACTGCCAAGACTATCAAAATCTTCTTCTTAGCTCCGCTTTTGTTCTTTTTTACTACCGGTTTATCAAGGGCCGCTTCCTCATTCTTCTCTTTTTCGGGTTCCTTTTCTTTTTCCTTGCTGTCTTCTTTCTTAGATTTATTGGATGATTTGTCTTTTTTATTTTTTTTGTCAGAAGATGAGTCAGGTGGAGAATCGCTGGATTGGTCGGATTCTTTTTCCTCCCCCTCATTATTTACCTCTTCCTCGGGAGTTTCTTCCTCCTTCATTTCCTCGGATTCAACTTCCGGCTCCTCTTCCTCTACATAATCATCATCAAAAATGCTATTGTAGTCCTTTTCTTCCGCTTTCTCCTCGGCTTTTTCCTCGTCTACAATGTTTTCTTCTTTAGATTTAGCCTCTTCAGGCTTTTCTTCTTTTTTCTTTGCCATTATCGACCTCTCGTTTAATCAATTTTATTATATCCCAAAAAATTCTTTTGCGTTAGAAGAAGTTTTTTCTTCCACATTCTTAAATGATAATTCTTTTATGTCGGCAATTTTTTGGATAACTTCCTTCACCATCCACGGTTCGGCTCTTTTACCCCGGTATGGTGTCGGTGCCAAGTATGGAGCATCTGTTTCCACCATTATTTTATCAAACGGAACTTCTTTAATAACTTTATTCAGATTCCCCGTTTTATCAAATGTGATTATTCCAGTAAATGATATCAGAAAACCCAGATCCAATATTTTCTGCGCAAAATCCCAATCTCCTGTGTAACAATGGACTACTCCCCTCACTTTCCTATCTTTAATAATTTCTAAAAAATCATTATCTGAGTCTCGATTGTGAAATATTAACGGCAAATCTAGTTTTTCGGACAGTTCAATGTGCTTTTCAAAGAGTTCTCGCTGTTTCTTTTTAATATCCGTAGACTCACCCCTTAGATAAAAGTAATCAAGCCCGGTTTCACCAATTGCCACGACTTTCTTATGACTGGTTAATGTCTCAATTTCTGAAAAATCCTTAATTCCTTCTGCATCTTCAGGATGAATCCCGACAGCCGCAAAGATATTTTCATTTTCTTCAGCAATCCTGACTGCTTCTCGACTTTCATGGACCGTTGAGCCGGGAATTATGATCCTCTCAACTCCTTTTTCGAGTGATTCCTCAATAACCTCATTAATATCATCTTTGAAATTTTTAAAGCCTAGATGTGCATGCGTATCTATCATGTCCCGGCCTTTGCGATTTCCTTATGAACCTTTATCTTTTTTGTTTTTTGTTTTCCTGAACCAGCAATAAGCATCGTCGAGAGAGAGCCTATCGCCGCAAAGCCAAAAGCGATTAAGAAAACTGATTTATCAGGTAAGAAGAATGTGGCCAAAAATAGAACTGCATACAAAACACCGCGGAAAACATCTACGGACATTTCCATCATGCTTATGTATTCCGTCCGAGGTGATTTGTCAGCATGAAGGTAATAGACCGAAAAAAATGGTATATAGAGAAATATTTGGGACAGAGAAGAAACTGTGCTTACAACATAAGCCGTTCCGACACCGGTCGCCAGCGTCCGAGTAGTCGCAGTGAGAAACCCCGCTAGGCTTCCCGCTCTCATAACCTTTTCTTTCTTATACTTGTCAGTTAGTTTTCCCATTAATATAGATAATGCAACCACAACAAGAAGGGAGAAAGTTACTATGAAACCAACTTTTGCGTAACTCTTTATAAAAAGAAAAAGGAAAAGCGGCCAAATAATCCCAAGCGTCATCCCCTCAAGACTCAAACCACCATAAGCTATTAAATCTTTATAACTTTTCTTGAAGGCGCTAAAACTATGATGAATCGGCCTCTTTTTGACAATTTCTCTCTTGCCAAGAAGCGGGAAAACCGCACAAATAATTATTATGAGTGCTGCTATAAGTCCATACTGTACGCCATAAGCTTGAGCTACAATCCCTCCGATTAATGGTCCTAGGGCTCCGAACAACTCTGAAAGTATAATCCAGTTCCCGACTTCCTTGCCGGTTGACTTTTTGCTTTTCGCTTTTGAAAAGTCGTCATGGTAAGGTGTCCAAAAAAGATTTTGAGCCAGAGCTAAAGTTAAAGCAGGAAACCATAATGGCCAATGAAAGGCGCTCATCGTAGCCAATATCGTAATGTTTAGGGCCACGACCGGATAGCTCAGAGCTAACATTTTTTTAGCCCCAAACTTTGCTATAGCATAACCGGTAAAGAAATCTCCAAAAAACTGGAATGCATTTGCCATGAGATAGAAAAGGAAGATATTTCTGATAGAATAGCCCAGGGTATACAGGTATATCGGAACAAAAATCCCAACTAAAGAAAGCGCAAAAGACCGAAGACTCATAGAAACATACATTTCGTTTAGCTCCTGGTTCTTGCTGTGATGTATATGGTTTAAATAGTATTTCATTTCTCTATTCGCGGAAATAAAGGTTCAGGTTTCAGAGTTTTAAGCTGTTTTTTCATTTTTTCAGATGTGTCTGGCATGAAGGATGCTATATTTTTTGTTATCGAATTCAGGATCCAATAAACCTCATTTAATAACTCATTGAGTTCTTTTGTTTTGTTTCCCTTTGCCAACTCCCAGGGCTTCTTTTCTTCAATTATCTCATTACCAGTTTCGACAATTAATCTGATTGTTTCGAGTGCACCATGAAAATCTAACCTTTGAACTTTCTCGCCAACGCTTGTCCCTAGTCTATCAATTTCTTTATCAGAAACTTTTGCTCCATATTTGTTAATCATAACCAATGTTCTGTTTAAGAGGTTGCCAATTCCATTTGCCAGTTCTTTTTCATATCTTAATGCAATCTTCTCCTCTGAAATATCTCCGTCCTCGCCAAATGGAAATTCGCGCAAAATTGCGTAACGCACCGCATCTGCACCATACTTTTCAACTAATTCAATAGGATCGAGAACATTCCCGACCGTTTTGCTCATCTTGTGCCCGTCAATGGTAAAGAATCCATGGGCAAAAACTTCTTTTGGCAATTTTTCGCCTACAGCCAAAAGCATTGCCGGCCATATAACTGCATGAAACCAGAGAATATCCTTACCTATTAAATGCAGGTCTGCCGGCCAAATCGGCCCATCCTTATAGATTTTTGTAGCTGAGAGATAGTTTATCAGCGCATCCACCCATACATAGACAGTTTGCGACTCATCTCCCGGGAACTTCACTCCCCACTCGACTGACTCTCTCGATATACTGACGTCTTCAAGGCCAGCTTTAATTTTACCGAGAACTTCATTTTTTCTGGCTACCGGTGAGACTTTAAATTTGTCTGATTTAATAAGGTTGTATAAATCTTTTTCCTCCGCAATTTTACTGAGCAAGAAAAAGTAATTCTCTTCTGACTGCATCACGGGCTCGGTTTTATGATCCGGGCACCTGCCGTCAACTAAATCATCGGGGGTAAGAAATTTTTCGCAGCCAACACAGTAAAGACCCTGATATTTCCTCTTCTCGATATATCCGGCTTTGTTTAGCTTGTCTATGAATTCTTGAACGATTTTCTCATGTTTGGGATTCGTCGTACGAAAAAACTGACTATACTGGACATTTAGAACTTTACAAAGATTTTCAAATTTCGGAACAAGCTGGTCAACGAACTCTTGCGGCGACTTCTTTGCTTCCTTTGCCGCCTCGGCGATTTTCGCTCCATGTTCATCAGTCCCCGTCAGAAGAAAAACATCATCGCCATTTAGCTTGTGGTATCTCGCCAGCACATCCGCAGCAATAGAAGTATAGGCATGCCCAAGATGAGGCACATCGTTCACATAATAAATCGGCGTTGTGAGGTAATATTTAGGCATAACTATATTTTAGTATACTTTCAAGGTCTTTTTCTACTTGTTCTAGGTTTTTGAAGAGGATAGGATGCATTCCTAACTTTTGCGCCGTATCAATATTCTCTTCTTTATCATCGATAAAAACCACTTCATCTGGCTTTTTACCAATCTTTTCAAGAACAGCCCAGTAAATATCGGGGTGAGGTTTTCTCATCTTCATTTCCGCGGAAATAAACATCTTGTCCCTATCAAATATTTCATCAAGTTTCCATTTTTTGTTAAAAACCCAAAAGTCATCACTAAAGTTTGTCAGGAAAACTATCTCGAAATCCTTTTTTAGCTTTTTTGCAAATTCACGAACGTTAGGCTTAGCCTCATGACTTTTCCAATAATACTTCTGGCACATTTTAAAATCACATTTAGGGTTCAACCTATCTATCACATTTTCCAGGAATTCTTTTGTGGTTATTTTACCCTCGTCAACGGCCTCAGCCTCCAAATTCCAAACGAGAAGAAACTGGTCCATACCCACACCAAGATAATCGACCAAACCCTGAAGCGCACCTTCTTCACAACTGGTTGTCAGCACACCATTGTTATCAAAAATTATTGTTTTAATCATAATTTATCCCCAAACTTCTCCAGAAAAAGCTTTGTTCCTGGATATAACTTTAATTCTAAAGCTTCTCTAACACTAAACCAACCGAAATCAGCAACCTCTTCTTCATCAATGTTTATTTTTGCATCTCCTTTAATTCTGGCTTCCCACCATTCAACAGTTTTGACCTTAGTATCTGCCTTTGTTTCGGTAATTTTCTTTATTGGTTCAACATCTAACCCAACTTCTTCTTTTACTTCCCTGATAACAGCTTCTGGCTCACTTTCATTTTCTTCCATTCGTCCGTGAGGAGGAGCCCAGCAACCGAGCATCAGATCTCTTTTTTCTTCGATAAAAAGAAACTTATCATCCTTCTTTATTAAAACAACAACACCTTTAGACATTCTTTCTCCTCTCTATTACCACTACAAATTCGCCTTTTTCAGTGATTTTATCTATCATTTCTCTTGCTTTACCGCGATAAATCTCTTCGAATTTTTTGGTCAATTCTCTGCAAACACAAATTTCTCTTTCCGGAATTGTTTCATTCAATTCTCTGAGTAATTTTTTTATTCGATGCACTGATTCATACAAAACTACTGTCCTTTTCGTTTCTGCAATTTCCTTCAACTTCGTTTGTCTCCCCTTTTTGTGTGGCAGGAATCCAATAAACGTAAACTCTGATGTATCAAATCCGCTCAGGGATAATGCTGAGACAAAGGCAGCCGGACCAGGAATAGAGGTGACTTCTATTCTATTCTTTATCGCTTCAGCAATCAACTTACTGCCCGGATCAGAGATTCCCGGCGTTCCTGCGTCTGTTACTATAGCAATATCCTTGCCTTCCGCTAGCCAATCAATCATTTGAGCGGTTTTTATCTCTCCAGAATGCTGGTGATAGCTGACTAACTTCTTGCCAATTTCATACTTGGAAAGCAATATCTTTGTATGCCTTGTATCCTCACAGGCAATAATATCAACGCTTTTTAATATTTCGATTGCCCTGAAGGTAATATCGTCTAAATTGCCGATAGGTGTGGAAACTATGTAAAGCACTATCTAACCTCAAAATCCTTAAACTCGTCCTTATAATCTTCTTCAACCACTAAGACTTTATCGACCTCAGCCATCGGAGAGCCTTTCTTCGCCCACTTAACAAAACTCTGGAGCGCCTCAGCTTCGCCTTCTATCACCATAGAAACGCTCTCATCGGGCTCATTTTGCGCCCAACCGGTAATTCCTGAGTTATCTGCAACTATCTTGGCACTAAACCTGTAGAAAACACCCTGAACATCACCAATCACTTTTATCCGCAGTCTCTTCATGGATATCTCCAAGCTTTAAATATTTTGTGAAAACAAGGTAAATCCTTCGCCAATCATCTAGCGATAGCCTTTCCGCTCTTAGCATCGGCTCAACCCCAGCTCCTTTAAGCAGTTTTTCAGCTAGTTCCTTCTCAATGCCTAAACCGCCGGAGATGGAGTTTGCTAGCATCTTCCTTTTCTCGCCAAAACCGGCTTTCACCAAGCGAAAGAATGTCTTTGTATCTACATCTTCAAAGAGCGGCTCTTTAAATACTTTAATT
>JAKANV010000053.1 GCA_021823605.1 bacterium
AAAAATGCACACCAAATATCACAAAAAGCATCGGCCAGAATTGCCAGACGAAAAGCCAGATTCCCCAAGGAACCAAGCCGCTGGTAGTCAGAAAAAGAATGACACTCAAGAAAAGTATCAAAAATCCAAACGCCGCTCTGAAAGAATATATTTTCATTTTTTATGGTTATAACTTGAAAAAATCAAAACTAATCCAAGTCCGATAGGTATAATCGGCCAATATTTATCGAGGCGAAGTTGAGGGAAAAAGTTGTTGGCCAGAAATACTGCCCCGATAATCAAGAGGACCAGGCCAAGCAAGGGATTGCGCCCATGAATTCTAAAACTCTCGGACACCTTCTCCTTTTCTTTCTTTAGCTTGATTTTACTGGATAAACTCAGGTCCTTTCGTTTCATTCTCGGGTTTTCCGGAATAATCGCCCATGCCACAAGATATGCCCAAATGCCTGCCCCGGCCGCAAAAGCCAAGAGAACCCAAATCAGCCGGATTATCCCCGGATCTATATTAAAGTAATCGGCTACTCCGCCGGCAACCCCGGCAATTATTCTGTTGTCTCCCTCTCTATATAAAGCTTTCTTGCCCATTTAAGTTTTGTCCATCCCTCACACAATGACAACTGAGAGTATACTGGATTTCGTGCCCAATAGCAACCTATTTGCACTCGGCCCAGTTGTTGCCGGTTTCGGCCACTGCCGTAATCGGTACGGAAAGCTTGATAACATTATCCATCTTTTCAGTCACGAAATCAGTGACTTTTTGGATGTCTTCCTCCGGCACCTCAAAAACAAGTTCGTCGTGAACTTGTAAAAGCATTTTTGTCTCGGGCGAAATCTTGCTTAGATCTTTTGCAATTTCTATCATGGCCAATTTAATCAGGTCGGCGGCGGTTCCTTGAATCGGCATATTGAGCGCCATCCTATCGGCCTGTCTCCAAACTTGAGGATTTTTCGAGTTTATTTCCGGCAAATATCTGCGTCTTCCAAAAAGTGTTTCTACATATTCAGTTTGTTTAGCAACTTCAATTACTTCTTCTGTATATTTCTTGATTCCCTTATGCACCGCGAAATATTTATCAATGAAATCTTTTGCATCTTCTCGGCTCATACCGGTCGATTGCTTTAACCCGTGCGGTGAAACGCCATAAATAATCCCGAAGTTGACCGCCTTGGCATTTCGGCGCATCGTGGAAGTTACTTCGCTTTCTTTAACTCCGTACACTTTCGCCGCCGTTGCCGTATGAATATCTTCGTCGCGCCTAAACGTCGCTGTCATCACCTTGTCACCGGATATATGAGCAATAATTCGCAGTTCTATTTGAGAATAGTCTACCGCCAGTAGTTTTTTGCCGACCGGCGCCACGAAGGCTTTACGAATCTCCTTACCTTGATCGGTTCTAATCGGAATATTCTGGAGATTTGGGTCGCTTGACGAGAGCCTGCCTGTCGCGGCAATTGCCTGATTGAAGCTGGTGTGAATCCGTCCAGTACGCGGATTAATCAGCTTCGGCAATGAATCTAAATATGTCGATTTTAGTTTCGAAAGCTCACGATACTCAGAAATTTTATCTATAATCGGATGCGTTCCGGCAAGTTTCTCCAGTTCTCCAGCTCCAGTCGAGTAACCACCGCTTCTAAGTTTTTTTAGTTCACGCTTGTCTTCAATTTTGTCCTGCAGTTTTAGCTTCTCAAATAATACAACTTGAAGCTGAGAAGGAGAATTTATGTTTATTCCTTTGCCGGCTATTTTATAGATCTCTGCTTCCAGTTTCTCGATTCTTTTTGCCATTTCCTTAGAACTTTTTTCTAGCACTGTTGCATCGACTTGTATACCGGCCATTTCCATCTCAGCAAGAATTGGGATTAAAGGAGCCTCGATTTTCTCATACAAACCTTTTTGGTTTTTCTCGCCAAGCTCATCACGCAAATGATTATAGAGACGCAAAGCGACATCGGCATCTTCGCAGGCATATTTGTAAGCATTTTCAATACTAACATCTTTAAAGTTAATCTCGTCTTTGCCTTTGCCGATAATTTCCTGGATATGTATCATTTCAATGCCGATTTCAGCAAATGCCACATCATCGAGTTTTGGCGAACGAAGATTCTGATTCAGAAGATAGGCGACAATCATTGTGTCAAAGTAAATGCCATTCAGTTGAACACCAGCATTTTTAAAAACTATATAATCATATTTTAGATTATGCCCGACTTTTTTCACCTTTTGACTCTCAAGCATTGGCCTTAGCTTCTCAAGCACTAATCCTTTGTCGAGTTGTTTGCCTTCCAAGTGTCCAACCGGTATATAATATGCTTCTCCTTCTTTTTTTGAAAGCGAAATACCGACTAGCTCGGCTTCCATAGCGATTTGTGAAGTAGTTTCTGTATCAACCGAGATTATTTTTTCTTTCGCAAAATCTTTAATTAGCTTTTCTAAATCTTTTTCTTCCGTAATAATTTTATAATTAGCTTCTTCAATATGAATTTTGTCTTTCTTGGGTTCACCCTCAGCAAAAAGTCCTTGCTGCAACTGTTCTTTCGGCAGTCTATTTAGAAGTGACTTGAATCCTAGTTCCTGAAAAATGGCAAACACCTTCTGCCGGTCAAAGTCATGCGTGCAGCATTTGTCTATATCCAGTTTCAACGGCACATCACAAACAATTTTCGAAAGCCTCTTGGACAAAATCGCATTTTCCTTGCCTTCCTCCAGCTTTGTTTTTAGCGAACCGGTAATTTCATCCAAATGTTTATAAATGTTTTCGACCGAGCCATATTTTATAATTAAATTCTTTGCTGAAACGTCGCCGATGCCGGCCACTCCAGGAATGTTATCGCTCGGATCGCCACGAAGAGCTTTATAATCTACAAATTTGTCAGGACCGAAGCCATATTTTTCTTCAACAGCCTTCTCGTCATAAAGAATTGTATCGGAAAAACCGCGTTTCATCGTGTACACCCGAGTCTTTCTGTTTACCAGCTGAAGCTCGTCCAAATCTCCGGTGACGATAATGACCTCCACATCTTTTGGTGCCTCACAACTTAAAGTGCCTATCACATCATCGGCCTCGAAACCCTTTTTCTCAAAAATCGGGATATTCAAAGCCTCGGTGACTTCACGCACCCTCATAAACTGGTCATACAAATCCTCAGGTCCCTTCACCCGAGTCGCTTTGTATTCTTTGAATTCTTCATGCCGGAACGTCGGCGCTGCCATATCGAAAGCCACCGCGACATAATCAGGTTTGAGTTCAGTCAAAACTTTGAGTATCATTGATGAGTAGCCGTAAACGGCATTTATTAGCTCGCCTTTTTTGGTAGTCATCGGCGGCATGGCATGGTAAGCGCGGTGCACCACAGCATTGCCATCAAAAACAACAAATTTCTGCTTTTTCATACTCCTATTTTAACACTATTTAAGGCCATAAACTATGTCCTAAATTAAAAAGAGACCTAAAATTTTTAGGTCTCAAACGGACGCCGGATTGCGCCCGCAAAAAGGAGTATTTAGTTCAAGGCAGACCGACGGGAAAATCTGTTATCTTGCTTCTCCTCGACGTGGCCACAGCACTTGCAAGTGCGTGCAGAGATGACGTACGTCCCCAATGGTGGTTCGTCGAAAGGTACGCCATCTCTGGCACGCCTCAGGACTCCGTTTTCTACCGGCTCCCAATCGCCGAAATCATGCGTCCAGCGATCGAAAACTTTGTTGCTGGTCCTCTGACACCCCTTCATGTAAACCATCACTCACCGCCTCATTTGTTTTTCGGTTTTGGCTTGGGTGGTGCCATATCAAGGTCATATTCCTTTTCGGAACCGTCCTCTCTGACCATGACAACTTTGCCAAGAGGAGCCAGTTCGCGTCTCTTGGCCTCAGCTTCTCGCGCCTGCCACCTCTTGTAGTCTATCTCTTCTTTGTCGAAGTGACAGTTATGGCACATGTTTCCTGCATATGCTACGCCGCAAACATGGCACAACTTGCAGTCAAAGATGACGGTGTCTGAGTCGCTGTGACCAATCAGACCATCGCATTCAGGACAGAAGCAGCCCTTTTGACCGACCTTGCCTTTCGGGATGTAGCAAGCAGCGAGATCTTCGACTTCTTCAAGCATCTCATCTGTGATGGTTTGCTTACGAAAAGTACAAAAGTCGCCGCTTCCCGATGACCATATCTTTCTTCCGCACCTCTCCAAACAGATTTTTTTCAGCTCTTTCTTTTCCATCACTCACCGCCTTCCATTTCCGTTCGGTCGCCCCTCATGATCGCTGCCGTCTTTCTTATTAGACTATTGTTGTAGTCGGCAACGGTCCTCTTTCGGTCTATAAACTCCTTCCTGAACAGTTCCGCCATCTCCTTTATCTGCCTTGTTTCCTCATCGCTGAATAGTTCAAGTTCGTGAATATCACTCGCCAATCTTTCCGAGGCCTCGAACCAATCCATGTTTGGATTTAGACTAACGAGCAGATTCGACAATTGAAGTCTATCGAGCGCAAAGTCCACAACGGAACAAAATGGATAAGACTGCGACGCATCAAAGGTCATACAGCTCATCAAGGATTCATACTCTGCTAGCTGAGACATTTTGTAGAAAAACTTGTGGAACTCGGGATGCTGAGCCTTAAACCTTGTTCCGCTTCCGAGGAAATGAAACACACACTTTATTATGTCTGAAGGAACTCTGTTCATCATCCACCCTCGCTTCCGTTTTTGTTAACAAGTTGCAAAAAGAGAGCCGCTGCCCTCTTCATAATTGTTTGAGCTTAAATATTAGCACAAAAGAGAAAAATAATCAATTGAGACAAAGAAAAAATGCCTTCGTAAA
>JAKANV010000054.1 GCA_021823605.1 bacterium
TGCATCGTTTGATAATCCTCTGTTTTGTCGACAAAATAAGAGCAGTTATTAGCACCAGCGCTTTGTTCCATTGCTGAAGTATTTGACTCTTCATAAATAACTCTCAAATATTCTGCTAATATAGTTTGTTGTTTTTTGAGCTCTATCTTTGCCTGAGCAATTTTTTCAGTCAAATCATTAATCTGGGCTGTGGTCTGGTCCATTTCCATCTGTGTGGCTTCCATTTGGAGTTCAAGCTGGGTGGTTTGTCCATCGATTATGTCAATCTGAGCTTGGATATTGTTAGCTTCTCCTCTTTTGGCATCCAGGCTTTTTGAAACTTGGTCTATTTGGCTATTAATTTGATCTAGGGTGGCGGCGTCAGCGCGGTTCGTTTTAGTGGGAATACTAAATAAAGGAATCAAAAGTAGCCCAAGAATCACGAATGATTTTTGGGTTTTCACTTTCCTGATTTTGTTAAAAATTTTTGAGAAGAAAGTACCTGTTCTGCCAGTACTATTCAAAACGCCCCCTTGAGGTTGAATGGTATTATAAGTTGCCTGATTCCCTTAATGTTCTCTTGGCAACTCGAGCATTCTCTCAAATACAGGGATTTGAGTCAAGCATAAGGAGGTTCTCTTTACTTTTTGGCAGCAAAATTTTAATTATCAACTTTTGTATGGACAAAAGTTGAGTAAAAACCACTAGCTAACGGTTTTTCAAAGTGTCTTTTTTAAGCTCTTTCACCTTTAAAAAACCGGACTCCTTTTAGTCGACCTAAAGGCTAATCGGTCTTTTTAAAGCGTCCGCTCACTTAAAAAAATCGCTTTTCAAAACCATGCTAGATTCATTTTTAGAGATGAAAAAGAGAAAGAGGTCTCTACGATTTTTTGAGATATTTTCGTATAGCGATAGAGCTTGAAGTGACACCGATAGTTATACCGACACCAAGCATCAGTACTACTAAAGTGACTAGATTTTTCATCAGGAATCCGAGAACTTGGTCGCCGGTGTCGCCACTGCCGAAGTAAGTATTAAACGATACTGATAAAAGACGCAACGTGATGGATATCGCAATCAGAGCTAGAATAGTACCAAATATGCCGTATAAAATACCCTCAATCAGGAATGGCCACTTGATAAACCACGGATTGGCGCCAACCAGCTTCATTATCTCAATCTCGCTTTTATGGGTGTAGATTGCAGTTCTAATGGTATTAAAGATAATGATTAACGACGTGATTATGAATGCGGCAGCTAGTCCCCAACCGATTTTCTTTATGAATTCAGTCGCTTTAAACAGACGGTCTATCACTTCCTTGTTTTCTTTATAACTGACTTTTCGGATCATGTTTTTGTATTTTTCCTGCTCAAACATAGGAAGCAGGGTTGAGAGTTTATCTGGATTATAGGTCTTAATCTCTAAACTTGCTGGCAAAGGATTATCGCCGCCGTCATCTAATGATTCTTTCAGCTGGGGATTGTTTGCAAATTTCTCCTGATATCTTTGTTTTGCCTCGTCTTTTGAAACGTATTTTACTACTTTAACGTCAGGATTATTTGAAAGTTCTTTTTGGAGGTCCAGTACTTTTGAACCCTTGGCGCTATCCGACAGGTAAATACTGATGTCAATCTTGTCCTGAATTGTCTGGATTCCTTGGGTTAAAACGATATTTAGGATTAAGAAAATTGAGATGGTAATAAGCGTCAAGGTCATAATAATAGTAGATGCCAAAGACAGCCAACCATTCCTTAAGAAGTTAGTAAATCCTGTTTTTATTAATCTATAGAATGTTGTAAACATTATTGTAGTGCGTACCTTCCGACCTCTTGGTCCTTAATGAGTTTGCCGCCTTTAAGCGTAATAACTCTTTTCTTTAATGTGTTCACTATCTCCTTGTTATGCGTCGTTAGGATGACCGTCGTTCCGTATTCGTTTACTTTCAAAAGCAAATCTATAATTTCCCAGGCATTTTTCGGGTCTAGATTACCGGTAGGCTCATCTGCAATCAGGATTTTCGGCTCATGAATCAATGCTCTTGCAATGGCTACTCTCTGCATTTCTCCACCGGAAAGTTCTCTTGGAAAACGTTTTGCCTTTCCTTCCAGCCCGACCATTTTCAGCACTTGCGGCACCCTGCTTCGAATAGTTTTATTACTGATGCCCGCAACTTCCAAAGCGTATGAGATGTTTTCATAGACTGTTTTTTTAGGCAACAGTTTGAAATCCTGGAAAACCACACCAATCTTTCTTCTTAAATATGGAACGTCTTTTTTCTTCAACTTTGAATAATCAATGCCACCAACAGTAATCTTTCCTGAAGTTGGCTCCTCCTCATGCGTTACAAGTTTGGTTAAAGTAGATTTTCCTGCGCCGGAGAGTCCAACAAAGATGACAAATTCTTTGGGCTTTATATGAACACTTATGTTGTCCAAAGCTTTCTTTTTGCTTTTATCGTATACTTTCGTTACATCTTTTAGATATATCAATTCTCTCTCCTATTTTGTGCCAAATGGTATGTTTTCCACACGCCATCTAGATTAACAAACTTTTTACTTTCCCGCAACACTATGTCTCAAAAAACTTTCAATGAATGGGTCAATAGCTCCTTCGAGCACTGCTCCAGTATCTGAAGTTTCTTCGCCCGTCCTGTGGTCCTTTACCATATTATACGGATGCAGTACATATGAGCGTATTTGATTCCCCCACTCGGCAGAGATATTTTCTCCTCTTATTTCTGAGATTTCTTTTTTTGCTTTCTTTTCTTCCAGTACCTTAAGCCGGGATGTCAAAACTTTCATCGCGGACTCTTTGTTTTGCAGCTGGCTTCTCTCTTTCTGGCATGTTACGACCAGGCCTGATGGAATGTGTGTGATTCTGACCGCGCTATCTGTGGTGTTTACGCCTTGTCCACCATGACCCGAAGCTTTGAAAGTCTCAATTTTCAGATCTTTTTCTTCAATCTCATAATCTTTTTCTTCGATTTCCGGTATTACATCGACTAGAGCAAATGAGGTATGTCTCGCTTTATCTGCGTCATATGGCGACAGCCTGACTAACCTGTGGACTCCTGCTTCACTTCTCAAATATCCGTAAGCCCACATTCCGGTAACTTCAACCGTTACACTCTTTACCCCAGCTTCGTCGCCACTGGATATTGACAATACTTGCGCTTTAAAGCCCTGTTTTTCGCAAAACTTCAAATACATCCGAAGTAACATTTCAGCCCAGTCTTGTGCATCTACGCCTCCCGAACCGGCATACACACTCAAAATAGCGTTGTTGGAGTCGTATGAACCGCTAAAAAGCATCGTGAACTCGCTTTTATCGAGGTTCTTTTCTATCTCACCTAGTCCTGTTTTTATTTCTGAAACCATTTCATGATCTGACTCTTTCGATATCTTTATGATTTCCAAAATATCTTTTGTCCGGGTTTCTAGATCCTCCCACTCAGATACTTGCTTGTTAAGGTCAGAAATCCTGGACATAGTTTCAGTCGCTTTTTTCTGGTTATCCCAAAATCCTTCTGTTGCTGACTCCGCTTCTAATTTCTCGGCCTCAGTCTTTAGCGCATCAATCTTCAAAAGCTCTTTAGCTTTTTGAATGCGCGCCAGCAGGTTTTCCGCTTTATCTCTATATTCTTTCATTCCTTTATTATAAGGGAAACTTGCTTACAAGTGAAGCAGAAGGATATCGTACTTTTGGGGTAACCGCGATATTCTGACAGAAATAAGATATGGGGTCAAGCGTAAGCCTTCAACTTTTTGACAGCAGAAAGTTGAGCAAAAGTCACTAGCTAACAGTTTTTCAAAGTGTCTTTTTTAAGTTCCCTCACCTTAAAAAAACCGGACTCCTTTCAGTCGGCCTAAAGGTTAATCGGTCTTTTAAAGCATTCATTCACTTAAAAAATCGCTTTTCAAAACCATGCTAGAAATCAATTTTAGTTATTATAGTAGTTATTCCTTGTGATGTTGGGATAATTCAGGATATTAAAGAAAGCTCGGAGGGAGCTTTCTTTATTGATTAGTCTGGATTGTCTGTTTTATCTCTTCATTAATGTATCGGTTAGTTTTCTTCGTGACTTTCTCCAGAGATATCCGGCATATCCGAGTCCGGCTGTTCCCATGGCACCAGCGGTAGCTTCAACCGGTCCGGATGTAGGAAGTGCGGTTGGCGCAGATGTCATAGTTGAGGTTGGCGTTGACTGAGGAGTTACTGGCGTTGGCGGTGTGGGAGGAGTCGGAGGTGTTGGAGGAGTGGCGACACACACAACTACATTCGCAGTATCTTGTCCATTAATTTGACCCGAAGTCACGTGTGCTGTATCAATCAGTGTGTGGCAGCCACTTGATAAACCACTTGCTACTTTTGCGTTAAACAACATGTATCCGTCTTGATTTGGCTGAAGGCTTCCGACATTTTTCCCACCGGTTACCTCAGCATCTGCGATTGTGGATGTCTGAGCCTGCCAAGCGTTATTTACAAGTTGGTTTAACACAGTTTGCCCGGAGCCTGCAACCATTGTAAGCCCGCTTGGTAGAGTGTCTTTAACAGTTACATTCTGGACGGTTGCTTGCCCCTGATTAAAGACTCTAATTCTAAATCTGACGATATCCCCTTCTTTTGCCTGAACGCTCTTTGCAAATGTTGTGCCGTTTGGATCGGCGGTGATATTTCTGACTTCTTTCTTGATGGTCAAATTAGTCTGCTGTGTGAACCCGGTGAGGACCGGGTTTCCGCAAGAAGCCATGATGGCCCAAGTAAATTGACCATTTACCATGTGGACAAAGGCTCCTACCTGACTTACTCCTGGGTCAAATCTTACCGAGGTA
>JAKANV010000055.1 GCA_021823605.1 bacterium
TGTTGATATTTTTATTACAACATAATCAGTATATTCTATATTCAATAACCAAACAAGAGGTTTCTCATCCGCGACAGGACTTCTTTGAAGACAAAAAGGAGGGCTCGCCAGTGCGCTATTCTGGATTTTTGGAGTCGGGATTCCACACCAATACCGATATAAATTATTTTTACCCGTGAATTTTGGATAAAAGTTAAACAAATTCACGCTATATTGACAAAGAATCGTGAATAATATATAATGGCTACATGGCAATCACAAAAGATATTAAGGACAAGATTAATAGCTTAAAGCGCGAATATGATTCTTTGAAGAAGGGCAAAGAGTCCCTTTTAGATATTATTTTTGAGACAGAAATCCCTGAGTCGGTGTATAACTCTAACGCTATAGAAAATTCTACCCTTACAATAAAAGAGACTGAAAAGATTCTAATGGAAATGGAGGTTTCCAGAGACGTTTCAGTCAGGGAGATTTTCGAAGCAAAAAATTTAGCAAGAGTTTTCGAATTTATTAAAATACAGTTTGCCAAAGATAGTCTCGATGAAGAATTTATATTGTTGTTACACAGAATGTTGATAGCCAATATAAATGAAAATATTGCGGGAAGATTTAGAAAAAAAGGTGAATATGTCAGGGTTGGCCCGCATATAGCTCCTTCACCGGAGCATGTGCCTACTATGGTAGGGTCTGCCCTACTAGAGTACTCTAGCGATCACGCCACATACTTTTTAGAAAAAATAGCTAAGTTTCACTTAGAGTTTGAGCATATCCATCCTTTCTGTGATGGAAATGGGAGAATCGGCAGAGTCATCCTAAACTATCAATTAATGAAAGTCGGATTCCCCCCGATCATAATTCGAGATAAGGAGAAAAAGCAGTATTACAAATCGTTTCAAGAATATAAGGATGATCATAAGACAGGCAAGATGGAAAAAGTTTGCTATCTTGCTCTCCTTGAGTCTCTCCATAAAAGACTTGCATATTTGAAGGGAGAGAAAATAATTTCTTTAACTATTTATGCAAAAGAAGTTGGAGAAACATCAAGCTCTATACTGAATAAAGCCAAAAGGCAAACGATCCCCGCCTTTAGAGAAAAGGGGACCTGGAAAATTGGAGTAAAAAATGAATGAACAACAAAAACGCTCGGATCAAACAAAGGCAGGTCGCTAGGGTTGCCTTTTGTGTCTAAAGTTTAGCGTCTTGTCCTGGGCTTACTTTTTTCAAAACAAAAGAGGCACCCCCCACAGCAATCATTGCAATGACAGTACTTCCTAGTATATCAACTGGATAATGAATATGCACCAGCACTCTTGAAACCCCAACGATTACCGCAAGTAATACAAGTAAGACGCCAGCTCTTTTCTGAATTTGATAAATACTAAAGGCGACAAGCATTGAAACCAAAGTATGATCTGATGGAAAACCATTATCCGGGGAATGAGGAATCAAGGGTTGGATGTTTTGGACTACAAATGGTCTTGCGTCATAGAAAAGGTGGCTGGATATAAAAACCATAATTAAAGCTAATGGTCCAGCTACCAGTACTAATTTAACAAGTCTCATTTTATCTTGCTTATCTGCCCCTAAGAATACAACTATACCAATCAAGATAATGATTATGTATAGATATTTTGCTGTAAGTATTATAAGTACTATAAGAGTATTCATAAGAGCGATTATAACAAATTTTGGCGTCTTCAGATATTGTTTCCTGACAACGCCTATTATTCAATATGGTATTGCAGGGGTTCTACGGAATTTCTTTTTGTGTTATATTTCCCTTGATGAACCTTGCACAATATCACTCCTAGGATTGGGGATATAAATGACTAAAATACGACGCTTACTTAAGGTTACGCTCAGGCCAACAAGCGAGTGCAATCGCGGTTGTAGTGATTGCTACGATGATGCAAGACTCAAGAAAAACGCCGTTGAGTTCACGGAAGCTCAGCAGGGTGCTTTCGTGGATGAAATCAGTACCCTTATCAAGGAAGGCGTTCGGGTGCTCATCCACCTGACTGGTGGCGGTGAACCTTTGCTTTACTCTAGGTTCGTTCCACTAGTCGAGAGTTTACTAAATGCTGGGACACTCGTCAGCTTTACTACGAGCGGGTGTTCCGGGCTTGGCAGTCATCAAGCAGTGGATTTCTTAAACCTATTGCAGGTAGCAGAAATCCGCAACAAAAGACTCCAGCCTATTTTGAGCACAAAGGTTACTTTGCCCGGCTGGCATGATCGTTTTCGGTTCTCGGCAGACCTTCTCGGCGGTATCAATGGCCTCGTCAAAGTTCGCCGGACAAATGATCGTTATGGTAACGAGTCTGAATTTGCAGATTTTTTGGGCGGTTTAGGATATCGTGAGACGGACATGGATGAGATCTCTGGCGTACAACTGCCTCCCGGTTTCTATCGTAAGGATCTTATCGTTCCCGGACAGGAAGAATCACAAACCCTCTATATCAATGAAGGAGGAATGATCCTGCAGGTTATTTCTCATAAAACCATCAAGGCCGGTAGAGCAAAGAGAAATAACCAAGTTATGGCACAAGATGCCACGGAGTGTCCATTTCTTACAGGACACGAGAAACCCTATCTCGATATCTGGCCAAATGGTGCAATCTATCCTTGTTTCATCACCGGTCCCGAGATTCCCAATCTTTCGCTGGGAAACTTAGGCCAGACGACCCTCAAGGAAGCGCTTCAAAACGACGACTTTGAGGAAAGGAAACATAGATTCAGGAGTGGAAGTCCTGGCGACTGTCTTTGCGACATGTGTCGGGGCTGATAACACGGGGGCAAACTCAAGCAACACTGATAGTGGGGCGACAGTTTGCCCCATTATCTTTTTAAGCTTTGTAAGAAAAGATGCGTTAAATTAAGAACCATACCCCAACTAATAAAGAACGAAAGAATAAGCAAGGTAGCGCCTACTGGTAGGATGATTAACATATTCGTGAGAAAGTTATCTTTTTTGGGGTCAATTTTTTTCGTATCAAAAGTTTTTAAAAGCTTATCATTGGCTTCGATTATTTTTGTTCCAAAGTAAGCGCCATGCAAGGAGGTTTTGCCATCTGGTGTGTAGTTGTCTGCCAGCTCCTGATACATCTCGATGTGTATTTTACTTTTATTTTCAAATGCAGCAGTTGCTTTAGTCATTGATTTATTAACGTTATCTAAATTATTCTCATATATATTTTTTACTTTGAATATGCCGTAAATAATGACAAAAATTAACAGAGATTCTCCTAAAAGGAATAGCCACACATTTTTTACCTGGCTGATCGCTACGAAACCAAACCCAGCAATTACTCCGGAGATTTGAGCAATCTTATAACCAAAATCGATGAGTCTCAACAATAGATTTATTGCTGAATCGCCATATTCTCGGACAGTATCACTATATAATTTATAGAAACTCTCCCTCTCTTCCCCAATCGCAGTGATTTCCTCGTTAGTCAATTTCCTCAATTGTCCCCTTGGGTCTGCTTTTGTCTCATTTATTGTATTTCTATTTGTCATAAAAGAGCCTAATTTATAAATGTATTTGTATTATAGTATCTTTATCTATTGATCCGCTTAGAACAACCACTACTTTAAAGTTGTGGTCATGTTTGTCTTTGCCATGAAAAGCATGGACTCTTTGAGCTGTACCTATTTCTGCCATTTAGCTTCCTTTCTTTGAATCAATATAGTTTTCCTCCTAACGGAACATCTTTGTCTGGGACAATCAGGGTACATTCCCCATTCATATCCGATACCCCTAAAGTCAGAACTTCTGAGATAGCGGGTCCAATTTGTCTCGGTGGAAAATTAACGACACAAATGACCCTTTTATTTTTCAAGTCTTCTTTGGAGTAGTTCCTAGTCAATTGAGCGCAGGATTTTTTAATGCCGAATTCCGCACCTAAATCAATCCTCAATTTGTATGAAGGGTTTTTTGCTTCTGGAAAATCCTGTACCTCAATAATCTTTCCTACTCGTATGTCTATCTTATGAAAATCATCAAATGTTGCCATAATTGTCATTTACCTCCTGAACAATTCAAACATTTCAGTTTCATTATCTATAAGCTTTGCTTTGGTATAAGCTTCTTTGATTGGCAGTTCCTTTACTAGTAGAAAGTAGTAGAAATTAACTGTGAAGAGTAAACTGGCTGTTCCTTCAGGATAACTGCTAGGCGCTATGTATTCTTTAGCGCCTTTACTCAAAAAAGCATCGGCAAGGGCTTTAGTGCCGGTTTTACACCCGATACTTACCACCGTTTGGCCGTTTAGTTTTAGAAATTCATCAAGATTATCGGGAGTTAATACCTTATCATAAGGCTGAGTTTTGGCTACTGCAGGATCGAGTTCGGGCAAATGAATTCCTTCTTCCGCTCCATGACACATTAAAAGAAGATTTTCAGATAAACTGTCTTTCTTGAAAATATCAACCAGATCTTGCGATTTGGCAACATAATGAATATCTACCTTAATATTCCAATATTCTAAAACGGATCTCATCGATAAAGATGCTACATCATCTGCTATGGAAATAATGTCTATTTTTTTCTCCATAACCAAATTATAACTCAAATAAAGCAGTATTTATACTGATAAATAGGTTTCATGTTATAATTTTTCACATGAAGACACTAAAAGATAAAGAGAAAGACCAAGCAAGGGAATTTTTAGAAGAAGCCGTCAGGGCAAGTAAAAGTTCTCGATGTCTTAAGCGTCCTCGTGGGGCTGTAATTGTTTTGGACGGTAACATAATT
>JAKANV010000056.1 GCA_021823605.1 bacterium
ACATCTCAACCCAGCAAAATACGGTTAATGCTGAGGCGGTGAGATTCTGGTAAAAACTGGGAGTAAAGCGTGTGATTTTGGCACGGGAACTGTCTTTGAAGGAAATAGTGAAAATTCACAAAGAAGTTCCTGATATGGAGCTAGAAATGTTCGTCCATGGCGCCATGTGCATCTCCTACTCCGGCAGATGCCTCTTGTCCGCTTACATGACCGGTCGTGAAGCAAATCTCGGCGACTGCGCCCAGCCTTGCAGGTGGAACTACAATGTATATTTGGAGGAAAAACTGCGCCCTGGAGAGTTTATGCCAGTTGAAGAAAACGAGGACGGCACATATCTAATGAATTCGAAGGATCTATGCCTAATCGAGCATTTGGGCGCGATTCAGAAAGCAGGAATTACCGGACTTAAAATAGAAGGGCGCAATAAATCAATTTACTACCTCGGAGTTGTCGCCCGCGCTTATCGGCAGGCGCTTGATGGCAAATACACTCCTGCGCTTAAAAAAGAATTTGAAACCCTAAACCACAGAGGTTATACAACAGGATTTGCTCTTGGAAAGGCCAAAAAGGGAGAAACGTTCCCCTCCCGCCAACCGGTCAGAAATTACAATTTCGTTGCTGTTGTCAGGCCAAAAGGTAGACTCAGAGATTTAAATTTCATAGAAGTCAGAAATCAAATCAAGACCGGCGACAAAATAGATGTAATCACTCCCGATAAAGTTTACAAAGAAAAAGTTTTCAGTATTACCGATGAATCGGGGAAGGAAATTGATATAGTTAACCCCGGCAAAACCGGCCAAATGGCATATCTTAAATTAAAGAATCTCTACCCCGAAATGTCTTTGATGAGGAAAAAGATTTAACTATTTCGGCGTATGGATGAGTTCGAAAGTTGTGTTTTCTTTGACTGACACCGGAACTCCGGGGTAAGGGCTAATGGTTCTGTCATATTTTTTTGTGGCAAAGACACCGCTACCAGGTGCACCCATTTGCCAATCTGTCAGAAGGTATGAGTTCATAACATCATTTGGTTCACAGAGCATTTCATCCATATGGTAAATGTAAAAATCCCAAGCAGCATTCGGATCTGTAACACTGGCATCATCAACATGCTTTCTTATACTCGCGCCACATTCGTAAACTAAACTATTCGATGGAAACGAGAGATCTATTTGAAGTGAGAACTTGGAGCTTTCTTTCGAAGCTACAAGGTCGGTATCAGGGATATTATATTTCCATGTCTCAGGAACATTTGATGTACAGGGAATCATATCGGCAATCTGATTTCTAGTAACATTTATTTCCCCGCTTCCGGTAAGTTTCGCATTGTCGCCAACTGCTAGATGCCCAGCCCCCGAAGCATCCACATAAGTAGTGACTCCACCCATGGTTACCTCAATTTTCGAATTTATTTTCAGTTCAAAGTTCACACATTTCTTTATCATCTCTTGTATCTTGGCAGAACTTAAGCCCCCTCGGCCTTCCAACATACCCGCTGCAATCTTGTAATATCGCATTAGTTTAGTCGCCTGAGTCGGATCTTTTTGTGTCGAACACGCCTTGCTCGCCTTCTCACTAGCATTTTTCACACCGATAGCAGCCATATTTTTGGCCTCTTCAATCTCCGGAACATCTGCATCTGCAAAATATGAATGCGTAAATATTAACCAAGCCTTCATTTCGCTCAATGCAGCTTCCAACTTAGAATCGTCAGTTTCTGCATCCTTTAGCTGTGATTTCACCGAACTTTTGTACCAGCCCAAAAGAATATTTTTTATCCTCCGCGAAGCATCAGTATCAATCCCTCCTGTCCTCTTCTGGCTATCGACGCTTATTGCCTCTATATACTGCTCAGCCTGAGCCTGAATAGTGGACGGCTTATCAGGGTATTTGTTCTGGTCTTTTAATATCAATATACCGTAACCGCTAAATCCGGTGAGGTTAAAATTAGCCGTCTGTCCCTCTACTTTCATTGGATAAAGATGAAAGTCTTTCCCACCAGCATCATATGAAAAGCCCATTATTTCATCTTTGTTCGCACTAGCCGGAATTTCCATCTTTAATGTCGAGAGCTTATCCAGCTCTGTGCCGTCGGGTCCGAGCTGTACTCCTGAAACGTATCGCCATGAGCTATCCATCCCGCCTATCGAGTCAATTTTCGCAACTGTAATCTCCTTCGTCGCCGGCAAAGCATCTTTCTCAAGAGCTAATGTCGACTTCTCGAGTTGAATGGTCCCGCCATCGGCAGATTTAATCGTCTTTGCAGTTTTGGTCGCACCGACAACCGGCTGAACCTTCTGTCCCTTCGCATTTTTATCAAATTGAGATTCGCCCCTAAAGAGAGACTTCCACGACAAAAGGCCGCCAACTGCTAGCAATATGGCTAACACCGGCAGCAAAATGATTAACAGTAGTTTCTTTTTACTTTTTTGTGCTGTTTCCTCGGTTTTAGACTCAGTTTTTGTTTCTGTTTGTGTTTCCATAAACCCTCCAATATGTTTATGCTACAAGTTTAAAATGTCGTGCGGCAAATGTAAATAGCTTCTAAGATGCGAAAGGGCGGCCTTGCGGCCGCCCCATTTCGCTTATTTCCTTTACATCGCCACGACGCGATTATACTGTGGGAGGCAGGCTCCCGAAGATATGAACGTGACCGTTCAGATCTTCTGCACTGATGCCGAACTGGGACTTGAACGAATTCACTCCCTGCGGCAACAGATAGGTCCTTGTAACCGTGGCGCTCGTGCCCGCCGTTAGCCTGTATGACACGAAGCTGAACGGTTCGTTAATCGCAATGACACCGTTCGTCGGCTTGTTTTCTCCCAGCCAGACATTGTAGGCGTCGTTCGCCCCCGCATTCGTCACGGTGTAGTCTACAGAGAGTACTCGCTGCTGGTAGGCTGCGTAGTTCTCCCAGTAAATCCTCTTCATACCGAAGGTCAGCTGAAGAGACAGGAGTGGCGGTTCTCCAACAACAAGCCGGGCTTCCGTGTGATACGAGATAGTACCGTCGGTCGCGTCGAGGTTTACCACGTACGTCGTGTTGTCGACGACGTTCTGCGGAACATTGAAGTACTGCCAGGATACGGCATTCTGCATGTTATCCTGAAACAAGGTTACCTGTCCGCTCCCCCAGTCTGTTGTAGCTGTTGCCGCACAGGAAGAGACATAGACTTCCATGTAGACGGTACTGCCCGCGTTGCCGTGGATTACTCCGGGATACCCGTTGTAGTCGACATAACATCCCGGTGCCGGACCGCCGCCCATAGGCACCGGACCGGATTGGCCGGCCAGGCCGACGTCGGCGAAGGACATAACGAGAACCGTACATAACAGAACCGTTAACAGTAGTGCTAACCAATTTCTCATTTCGTGTACCTCCCACTCGTAGTTTGGTATATGACGCCCACCAGCATGATTCCTACCCTGGTGGAACGGAATAAGGAAATAAGTCTATATTAAAAAGGTGCCCCCAAATACTTGGGCAACCCTCAATAAGAATTATACAACAAAATTATACCTTTAGCAAAGGTTTTTTAGCCAATCTCCACTAGAAATCAGGATTTTCATTACCCTCATGCTTGCTATGGGGATAACTTTCCAAGTAAAATTAATTACATGAATGTGGAAATAAAAAAAATGATTGCTGAGAACAAATGTCTGCCAGGAGACGTTTTTTGTTTTAATTCTAACACCAAAACTATTACCTACGTCGAAGAGGAGCTGGAAAAAAACGAAGGTATTTTGGCATTGCTTCATGAAATAGCCCACTTAAAACTGGGGCATTACTCATACAACTATGACGTAGAGCTTTTGAAACTTGAACATGAGGCATGGGATGAGACCAGAAAAATGGCTATGCAGTATGGGATAGAAGTCGATGAAGAACATATAGCCGAGTGCCTGACAAGTTATGATCTGTGGTTAGAAAAACGCGCCACTTGTCCGAAATGCGGAGAATATGCACTACAAAGAAATAACAATACATTCGGCTGTTTTGTCTGTGACTGCTACTGGAAAGTAAACGAAAGAAAGGACCGCGAAGTCCGTAAAAAAATAATAAATCAAATCAAACAAACAGGACCTGAAAAAATTATAATCGGATTTCTATTTGTATGTTGTTCGCCCTTTTTGGGATAGATTCTTAGAACGTAATCTTTTTGTGCTCAGTTTATTGTAAAAAGTTCTTGGAGATATGAGCTCTGGAAATTTTTCTGAATGTTTTCTATAGTTTTCCTTGCTCCTATCCTCACGTCGAAAAGTTTTACCCATTTTTCCCTCTTATTATTAGTCAATATGAACTACGACCAGTCGCTAATACGAATGGTCGAAGTCCATTTATTTTTTTCTTTTAGCAGCGCTTGCCTTGCCGCCTTTTCTGCCAGCTATCTTTGCAAGTTCCGGATTAGCTGCGAATCCACCGGTTGTGCCCTTTCGGCCACCAATACGCCCGATTTTTTCATAAAAATCCTTGCCGTATCTTTCCTTGTTGGTCTTTGCGGCCTGAAGTCCGCCTTTTTTTGTACCAGCCATTTTCCCCACCTCCTTAAATTAAGTTTTTACCAAACATCCTGCTTTTTGTTTGTGTTCGACTTTAATCTTAGAGGTAGTGGAGCATGAAAGCATTGGTCAAAACAAAAAATATTCATGAAGTTTTTTGT
>JAKANV010000057.1 GCA_021823605.1 bacterium
ATATACAAGGGTTTTGAAGGGAAGGGATCGCGGGGGATAGGGGACAGTATCAGGTTTACAAAAGGTTACGACGGATAAGGATACGAGACCACCGGAAATCTCAGAAATTACCACAGAAACCTCTATCGATGGTTATGGCACGGCTGCCAAATCCCAGATAATTGTTTCTTGGTCCACAGATGAGCCGGCAACATCTCAAGTTGAGTATTCGAAAGGTGACTCCGGAAATTTGAATTTGGTGACGCAGGAAGATTCTTCATTGACCACTTCCCATGCTGTCATAATCAGTGGGCTTGCACCATCAAGTTCATATTACTTTCGAATAATTACAAAAGATAAGGCGGGTAATCTGGCCAAATCTGAAGTTAACTCTTCTTTAACTGGTCAAATACGGCTTTCAGTTTTTGACATTATACTCAAGTCATTTGAGTCAACGCTTGGATGGCTTTTCGGAGGGAAGGGAGTTAAATAATGAAGGTAAAAGATAAAAAAGTGAAGTTGACCGACCAAAAAAAAGAAATACCCCAAGAGAAACCATTGCTTGAGCTTAGAAATATCAAGAAGACTTTTTCGACTGGGGAGGATAGGATAGAAGCTCTTAAGGGGGTTAATTTAGAGATTTGTCCAGGCGAATTTGTGGTCATTAACGGCCCTTCTGGTTGCGGTAAAACGACACTCTTAAATACGATTTTAGGTTTAGAGAGGCCTGATGAAGGACATGTTTTAGTTTCCGGCGAAGACATGTACGACAGAGGAGAAGACAAAAGAGCCTCTTTTCGTAGAGAAAAGTTTGGGGTTATTCGCCAGCAGTCGGATTGGATAGGAGCACTTAACGTGTTGGGGAATGTTTCTTTTCCTTTATCAATCGCTGGTATTCCTGCCGAAGAGGTTAGTAGAAAGGCAAAAGAAATCCTTTACCTTTTCAAATTTGATAAGAAAGAGAGATACAGTCCCTTGCAGCTTTCGGGAGGTGAACAGCAAAGGCTTTCAGTATGCCGAGCCTTAATCTCTGATCCACCAATACTTTTGGCAGATGAGCCGACGGGAAATCTTGATTCGGTTTCAGCCGAGAGCTTAATGTATGATCTGAAGGCTTTAAATATTGAATCTAAGAAAACAATGGTTCTAGTCACGCACAATCCTGACTACGAAAGATACGCCACAAAATATATTTACATGGAAGATGGGGCAATAAAGGGTGTCCGCGAAAAAGGGAAAGCTGCATGTCACACAGCTAAGTGGATGCTAGAAAATCCTACATTTTCTACGGGGAGCTTAACTAGAAAGCTGTTGTTTTTGACAAAACTTGCCTTTAAAAACTTTAAAAAATATAAAATGAGGACACTTTTGACTTCTGGAGGAGTTGCACTGAGTATCGGATTTATCACCTTCCTTATTTCGCTTAGCATTGGCTTTCAGAATCTTTCGACAGAAGGTATTGCCAAAATGGAAGTATTTAAAATACTCGATGTGGATACTGGAAAATCTGAGATTGTTAGCATAGATCAAGCTACTATAAACAAAATGTCAAATATCTTTGCTGTTGAGAAGGTTTATCCCTTGGTTAGTATCTCAAGCGACTTTAGCTATCAAGGAAAAAATGTAAGAGGGATAATATATGGCAGAAATAGCGATGCCCTAAAAATTGATCGGCCGAGAATTATTGCAGGAGACCAATTCTCTAGTGATTCAGCAGATGAGATACTATTAAACAATGAAGCTGCCAAAGACTTAGGGGTTACAAACAATAACAGTATAGTCGGATCTTATGTGAAAGCGAAATCTGATATTCGGCCAGAGCTTACCGATGCCGGAGGCAAAAGTCTTAAGACTGTAACCAAGAGATTTAAAGTTGTTGGTTTGGTTGATGAGGGGAATGAGCCATATGTATATGCTCCTTTGGAAAGTTTAAAAAAAATAGGTATCACTAAGTATAGTGGGGCTAAGGTAATGGCAACTTCTCCTGAGAATGTTGATAAGATTAAGTCATTGATAGAGCATATGGGATTTAAGGTAAGCTCCATCAAAGATACGATAGACCAGGCGTACCAGTTCTTTAACGTTTTTAAGACAATCCTTCTGATCTTTGGTGTTATTGCTGTTACCGTTTCCTGCATTGGGATGTTTAACACTTTGACTATATCCTTGGTGGAGAAGACTCGAGAAATAGGTGTAATGAAATGTATGGGTGCAACACGTAAAGACGTTAAAAAGATATTTATTTTAGAAGCTTTGTTTGTTGGGTTGATTGGTGGACTTAGCGGAATATTATTTAGTTATCTCTTGGGACAATTTTTTAACAGCAGTATTTATGCTCTGGCGAAACAAACGGGAAATAATCCGGTTAAGATTTTTGTTTTCACTCCAGATCTTCTCTTTTATGCAATCTTGCTTTCAATCTTTATAAGTGTCTTAACTGGCATTTATCCTTCAAGACGTGCCTCTAGAATTAGCGCTCTAAATGCATTAAGATATGAATAATGAATTTAACGGAAAAACCAAAACACGATAGACACCAACCGGAGGATGTAAACCAAAAGCACAAAGAGAACTTGGGTTTGCAAGATCGAATTGCTCTAATTATTACCACCGGAATCGGAACGATGTATGCCGTCTATTTCTTTGCTCTCTTTATGGCGAGTTGGATGCTTTGGCAGGGATTTTTCAACCACAAACCCTTCGACCCATACCCGTTTGCATTTCTTCTTTTTCTTGGAAACATTATCCAGCTACTTCTCATGCCTCTTATTATGGTCGGCCAGAATATCCAAGGGCGTCATGCGGCAATCAGATCCGAGGAAGAATATAAAACTACAATTACCAGCTATAAAGACATCGAATTCATTTTGAAAACTCTAGAGGCTCAGAATCAGGAGCTTTTGAAACAGACTAAAATGATTGAAGAACTCTCAAAGAAAAAGTAGGCCCTTTGTATACTAGTTTAGCTTGAAACGGGTGCTACAATTTAAGTATGCAAAGAGGTGTTGCTACATTTACTTTAGATTGGGGGAAGTGTCCGCCGTGGCTTTTCCAGCGGATGGTTTCGCTTGGCCGGGAAATGACGAGAGTGCTCATTGCTGAGTATGGACCGGATGAGTTCGTAAAAAGATTAGCTGACCCGGTCTGGTTTCAATCTCTTGGAACGGTTTTGGCGTTTGACTGGAATGCCAGCGGCCTGACAACTATTCTAACAGCAGCGCTTAAGGAGTCGATTCGCGGACAGGAGCGCGATTTAGGAATATTTATCTGCGGCGGAAAGGGTAAAACTTCGCGCAAAACCCCGGATGAAATCACGGATTGGGGACATAGGTTATCTTTGCCCGGAGAAAAGACCAGTAACCTAGTCTATAATTCGAAAATGAGCGCCAAAGTGGACAGCTCTTTAATCCAGGATGGCTATCAGATTTATCATCATTCATTCATTTTCTCGAAAAACGGCGCTTGGGCGGTGGTGCAGCAAGGTATGAATACCGAGGAACAGACAGCGCGACGCTATCACTGGTTTTCTGAGGATATAAAAGACTTAATCGTTGAGCCGCATAAGGGAATTGCTTCTCAAAGAATCAGCACACTGAACAATACACTGGATATGTCTTCAAAAAAGTCGGATAAAAATCGGCAGATTTCGACAGAATTAGTAAATTCTAACTTCAAAACTGTAATGAAAGACATCGAAATTCTGCGGCGACACTCATCTGATTTATCACAAATGATTAGCTACAAAGAGAAGGGGGAGAAAACGACGCTTGTTTCCTTGGCGCGAAAAGAGTTCAAAACACATCCGGTGATGGCGGAAGATTTTGGCAAAAGCAAGTATTTGGAACGAATTTTAAACAAATTGATCGAAGAAAAGCCGGATAACTATGAGGGTTTACTGGCAACAAAGGGGGTTGGCCCTAAAACTATTCGCGCGCTTTCGCTGGTTTCTGAAATTATCTATGGTGCAGACGCCAGCTACGAAGATCCTGCTCGTTATAGCTTCGCTCATGGCGGCAAGGATGCAACGCCGTATCCAGTCGATAAAGGCACATATGATAAAACGATTAATACTATGCGCGAAGTAGTTAAAAAAACTCATATTAATCCTCTGGAAAAGGAGAAAATATATAAACGTCTCAAACCTTTAGAAAAATAAACCATATTTCCTCCTTTTTTGCTGATATAATAAAGTTATGGAAAATACGGCTTTAGAAATCGTAAAAGATCTAAAAGACAAAGGTTTTGAAACCTATTTTGCCGGCGGCTCTGTTCGTGATTTACTTCTCGGCAAAACTCCGAAGGATTACGACATAGTTACTTCTGCAAAACCGGAAGAAATTGAGGACATTCTAGAGCATACTATTCCGATTGGAAAAAAATTCGGTGTAATTCTCGCAGTTAAAAATTCTCATCACTTTGAAGTAGCTACTTTCCGCTCAGATGCTGCTTACTCTGACGGTCGCCGACCCGATGCGGTATACTTTACCGATCCGAAAGAAGATGCTATTAGGCGTGATTTCACTATTAACGGCATGTTTTATGACCCGATAGAAAAGAAGGTTCTTGATTTTGTCGGCGGTCAGGA
>JAKANV010000058.1 GCA_021823605.1 bacterium
TTTTTTTTCGGGCTCGGTAAGCGAAACCGGTTTGACCATTCCCCGATACTTTATTTTCTGGCCAATAGCTTGAGATAAATCCTTGCGGTGTTTTACCTCCTTGGCAACGAGCTTGTCTATTCTTTCAGCATCATCTATTTCATCTAAGCCAAGTTCTGAAATAATGTTTTGCCTTATCTCGTCTTCTTTTGGTTCTACCAAAGCCGAATTTTCGGCTGCCAACTCTGCCTCAGTCGGCAATATGTTTTCTTCCATTTGGAATTATTTGGGCATTGCCCGATTTTTATTAAAAAACCTCCTGTATTTCGACAAGAGGCCTTATTCTTCTTCTGATAAGCCAAACGGCGAGGTTAAAACTTATCAGAAGGAGAATGAGAACTCCTGCCGCTCGCCGTTTGTATTAAATTTTAATCAGTTTAAGTCAATATTATGGATTCTGTACGACCTTTTATCTTTTGGGCATATCCCTTAGCTTTTTCGACAAAATCTTTGCCATGAAGTTCAAGGGTATACTTTCGCGCAAAATTTCCTTTTTCATCCATTACATTAAGTTCTCTTGTTTCAACTCTCGCATTTGGAGCAGAAACTAACGAACTTAACGGACTTTCTTTTTTCTTAATTTCTTTAGCCATGTTTCAATTATAACATACTTTTTTTAATCACGCAACATACTCTTTCGGGTTGGAAGGTCTGTGCTTCTCGACATCGACCAAAGGGGCGAGAATTTCAGAAAGTTTATCAAAAGCTTTTTGCCGAGCTTTCGCTTCAAGGGCTATTTCTTCAGGGTTTCCCTCGGGCAAATTCCTAATAGAATCCAATTCAATGGCTTTCTGTGCCAGATAACCGGCTAATTCCTCAAATATGGGAAGTTCTTTAAGCTGTTTTAGTGTCTGGTTGTTCATTTGCTTTTGAAACCTTGCCTGTCTTCATATCGACATTTAATTTCGTTCCTTCGGGATAGCCCAATTTTCCAAGTAAGTTGGTGATAAATTCCGTAAACCTGTTTTCCAGAAGTTTTACAAGCTGTTCCTGGTCTTGTTTCAGGCTTTTATTGTTGAATCTTGCCGTGTCGCCAGAAATAACTGATAGTTTGAATTTCTCGGAATTGACGAGTATATTTAGCCCTCTTACCTGTTCAAGTTCATCTGCGTTCAGGTTTCGCGGAATCCCAAAAAGTTTTCTGATGTTCATGCGAATGGATAGAAAATATGCATTTTGGTGCAGTCTTTGCAATCCATTAGAACAACCCATCTGTCTATCTGTTCGTTGTGAAAAACGTGGATAGGAATCATCCTGTGTGGAACTGAACCATCGCGTTTTTCCGATACTCTGATGTCTTTTATTTTTTCTTTTTTCATTTTAACAATTCTGCTATTTGCTCGAAGATTTCTATTTTGATTTTGGCTTCTTCGATTTTTGACTTTTCTACAAGTTCGTTAAGACGGAACTCAAGGCGCTCCATAAGCTCTTTTTCTTTCGCCTTTTGCGAGAAACTTAAAGGTTTTGACGAGCCTGCCTGAATTACTTTGCTGATAGTATCCAATTTTTTAAGAAGTTCTGCAAGTGTCATAATCCAGTGTCTTCACGCTTTGATTTTTCCCGCTGTTTGTTCTGTTCTTTTCTGATATTTTCGGCTATTATGTCGGGGTCTGTCAAGGACTTGTACATCCTCAACCAATCCTTTTTGTCGAAATCTTCAGTCACTTGTATTTTATCGGGGCGTATTTCTTTCTCGAACCTTTGCCTTTCGCTGTCTTTCTGACGTGTTCAGGAAGGTTTTTGATGTTCGGAGTTTCTTTAGCCCATTGTTCAGCCTTCTTTTTCATCTTCGTGCCGAGATAACCTCCAAACGCTGCTCTTTGTTGTGCTTTCGATTTGAACGGCATTTTATCCGAGCATTTTCTTTAGATGTTTTTTCGACTGCTTGTCGGCCATCATCATTTTTCCGACCATTCCTTTTCCAGGCATTTCGCTTGCTATGTCCTTTTTTGTTTCCTTGTCTTTCGTTGCTTCGAATTTCTCGGCCTGCTTAGAGTTAAGCACTCTTTCGCCTTTGTGAAGAACTGCTGGGCCTGTCTTCTCCACTTTTCCACCTTTCTTGAATTTTCTCATTTTTTGGAATATCGCACCAGCGACTTTTTTGCCAGCTTCAGCACTGCCATATTTCGCAGCCGCTTTCGAGGCAATCTTCTTGAATCCGCCCGTCTTGTAAGTTCGTCCGAGCTTCTTAACCATAGCACGTCCTTTTGCTCCTTTCGGTTTCAGATGCGGTAATTTTGTTTTCATTTGTTTCATTAACTTGCGACCTTTGATGGTAATCCTGCTGGTTCTCCTATTGGTCTTCTCGCCGCTCTTGTGCCTGCCGTCCTTCCACGTGTCGGCATCATAGGCATTTGTCCGAGATTTGGGGATTTGGGCAATGCTCCTGCGTCTATTCCAACCATACTCATTGCTTCTTCGATAAGAGCCTGACGCCGCATCGGGTCGGCTTCGAGCTGAATAAAGGATTTAAGAGATTCGAGCCTGATTGATTTCAAAGAATTTTCTCCTGTTATAACGACAGCGACGTGAGGAGAGTAATCATTCCACATATCCTCTTCAACTTTCATTAAAATATCTGGTCGGGATTTAATCTCTTCTTTTTTCGCTTGTTTAATAGTATCTCTTATCGCCGGGGTGTGCGGTCCAATTGCCACAAGATTCTTTACATACCAGTCATCTACGACCAAATCTATGTATCTATCAAGCATTTCCGAATCTCCAGTAAGCCTCAAGACCTCTTCTTCCTTAAGCGTTTTAACCAGTTGCGGTACAACCCATTCTTTGAATATCTGAGAAAACGGGATAGCGAGTTTCTGCCTTATGAAATCATAGAGTTTGTTAGAATTTTGATTAAGCAAAGCGCCGAGCCTGAACGAAGTTCCCGAAGGCATTGATTGTCCGAAAATTACATCATTGGAATTTGCTATTTCGTTAGCCCGGTTTATTATCGTATTCCATTCGTTGGCAAGTTCGGAAAATCCGTGAAGTGTCATATCTACCTGCTGGAAATCTTCGCTTCTGATAATATCTCCATTAGTCATATCGGTTATGATGTTTTGAACAACCAATTTGTCCTTCGCACGGAATATGACTTTGGAAGCATACTCAAGACCCTGCGCCAGTTGATTGATGACTTGATTGGCTCTCACCTGCAAGTCAAACAAAAGTTCATAAAGACCTTCCCTGAACCATCTGCCTTTGTAAGCGCCACGATGATATTCCTTGTAAGGCATTTTGCTTATCTGGTCGGCAAACAGAATGTGTTTTATTTTCACGCCGCCAAACTGCGTACTTGTTCCTGCGGCGATTACTTTAGCCAAAACATAAGTCTTTTCATCATTTTCGGTTGTTTTTTCGCTTTTAGCTTCCTTCAAATCTTTCAAGCACACTTCACCATTCCGCTCGTAAATCTCGTAATAAGGCACGGTTGATTCCTGTTCTCTTAAATCTCCTTGAGGCTTTCGAGTCTTTTTAAGTTCTTTAATTACATCTTCGACATTGTTCCAAATTGCAGCTTTCGCCCGCAAATCAGATTGTGAAAATTCGTGCCGTTCGATTACCGGCGATTCAAGTAATGATTTAGCGGCTTGGTTTATGACATAAAGATTCCTGAGGTCAACTCTCTCGTATCCGTTTTTAACCCGTTTCCAAACGACATTTCCCCATGCAGAACCTTCTTCGACTGATGAATTTATCTCTTCGGCTTGACCTGTTTCCCTGAGATATTCTTTGAGCTTGAGATTGACGATTATATTTCTTAACGCATCTTTCTTTCGGGCGGAATAAACCTCGATGTCTTTAGTGTCGAAATCCACATTCTTCACCTCGGACATTACTCTTGGGCTTATGATGTCAACCCAGAATTTGTAATTCCCCTGTGAATCGAATTTGCCAGTCGGATAAACTTTATTCTCGAACATTGAAATGCGCCGAGTAAGTTTGAACTGGCTGTAATCTTTTTGCGAAGCTATGTTGACAAGCTCCGTAGTATATTCTTTTATTTCTCTCTCGATTTGGCGTCCGAGAGATGGTATTACTTGGTTTGTTTTTTCTTCCATTTCGGAGTTCCCCGCCGTTTGCTCCGATTAGGCAATTATAACATACTTTTAATTTATAATCCAGTATCGCTTAAAATGGTTTTCCTACGCTCTTGATTTTCCATAACCAACTGCCGTATCTCCTCCGTATCGTCTAGTCCCTTCGACATTGAGGTAATTGCGTAACGTATGGCGTCCATAGCGTGGTCAAATCCTTCCTCTGGCACATTGATATTCTTTCCTTTGTCGGCAATCCAGACATAATTCCTGAACTCTTTGATGACATTAAATGAGTTTTTGGTGACCGATATTCTTTGTTGCTGAATGAATTGTATGCCATGATTCACGCTATCCTTTCCTTTTTCAGCGCCGATTATATTTAATCCGCGTTCTTTAATTTCATCAATGCTTTTCGGCTCGGCGGAATCGGCCACTATCAATGCTTTGGGCAGTTCTAA
>JAKANV010000003.1 GCA_021823605.1 bacterium
AATGGCGACGAGGGACAGATCGCATTAAAGAAATTCATCGAAAACCTTAAAAAAGAAATGGAGGAGAAAAAGTAATATGGAAAACTCAAAAGTATCTAAAGTAATCGCTATAGACATTGGCGGAACCAATATCAGAGTTGGCCTTGTGGATTCTTTGGGCAATCTTGAAAAAAATACTAAACTAGATAAGCCAGACATCAGTCAAGTTTCAGATTTAATCCTTACAACTATAAAAAGTTTTTTCAATGAAAAAGAGTTACAAAGCGCTTCCTATTTTGCAGTCAGTACAGCTGGTAGAGTCGATAACGAAAAAGGAACCATAAAAAGCGCAAGCATTGGTAGGGGGATTCTACCTCTAGGGAAAGACTTAAAAGAAGAATTTGGAAAAGAGGTAATTCTGATAAATGATGCAAACGCTGCAGCATATGGTGAATACTCTAAGCTAAAAGATAAAACCCAAAACATGGTTTACATAACTATGTCCACAGGAATCGGCGGCGGTGCTATTGTAAACGGACATTTGCTTTTTGGGGCTGAAAATTCTGCCGTTGAGATAGGTCATGTTGTAGTAAAGGAGGAGGATTATAATATCCTTTGTAATTGCGGGCACCCAAATCACTGGGAAGCGTTTGCTTCAGGCAAAGGTATGCCTAAGTTTTTTAAGGAATGGGCCAAGAAACAGAAAATTAACTTAGAAAAAGACTATTCAACAGCCAAAGAAATATTCGAAGCGGCAAAAGGGGGCGGCCAAACAGAAAAGAAATTCCTGGAAAAGATTGGAGAATATAATGGTCGCGGTATTAGTATGATCTTAGCTGTATATAATCCCGATATTATAGTCATCGGTGGTTCTGTAATGCACCATAACAGGGATGAAGTCCTGGAGCCAATGATTGATAATATCGAGAAACACTATAAAATGCCGGAAATTATAGTCACCGACTCGGGAGATGAGGTTTGCCTCCTCGGTGCAGCCGCCTATGCTTTCGACAACTTAAGTTCCTAAGCTCTCCTGGGCTTTAACGATTTTAGAAACAGCCAAGATATATGCCGCGGTTCTGAGGTCTGTTTTATAAGTTTTAGAGAGTTCTAGAACATTTTGATATGCAGCTTTCATCTTTTTGGAAAGCTTTTCTTGCACTTCCTCCGAATCCCAGTAGTATCCGCTTTTGTTCTGGCACCACTCAAAGTAGCTGACTGTCACACCACCGGCGTTTGCCAGGATGTCCGGGATAATGAGTGTATCTTTGTCTAATAAAATTCGTTCGGCTTCAGGCGTAATCGGGCCATTTGCGAGCTCGAGGATTAGTTTAGCTTTGATATCGCCGGCATTTTCAGCCATAATAGTGTTCTCTAGTGCTGCCGGAATCAAAATATCGACGTCGAGAGCCAAAAGATCTTCATGGCTTATTTCTTTTCCGCAATCAAACCCTTTAATCGTTCCGTTTTCATGCTTTTGAGCCATTAGAAATGGGATATCAAAACCTTCTGCATTATATATTGCCGTTTGGGAGTCTGAAAGTGCCACTACTTTAAAATCATTATTTGTATAATGCAGCATTTCGGCCACTCCCCCGCCAACATTTCCAATGCCATGAATGGCAACTGTATAGGGCTTTTTCTTGCCCTTAAATCGGTGCTTTATAACTTCCTCCAGAACATAAACTCCACCTTGAGGTGTGGAAGTATCACGATCAATAGAGCCACCAACCTCAACTGGCTTGCCGGTAAACGCAGCCGGTTCTTTCTTTCCCGCGAGAGATGAGTACTCATCGCTCATCCATGCCATTACTTGCGGATTTGTATAGACATCTGGCGCCGGAATATCCTGATCCGGCCCGATGACCGGGTAAAATTGCCTGACAAATCCCCGCGACAAACGTTCCAGCTCGCCCCGAGATAACTCCTTTGTGTCAACCGTCACTCCGCCTTTGGCTCCGCCGTAAGGCACGTCCAAAACGCCTGTTTTCACACTCATCCAAAAAGCCAAGGCTTTGACCTCGTCTAAATCTACTTTTGGATGAAAGCGAATTCCGCCTTTGTAAGGTCCTCGCGCATTGTTGTGCTGAACCCGATAACCCTGAAAAACTTTGGTTTCACCATTATCCATACGGACAGGAATACTCGCCAGTGTAATTTTGCGCGGCTCACGAAGAATATTTAAAACATCACCTTCAACCTGCAAAATATCACAGGCTCTTTCCAACTGTCTTAGTGCATTCTGAAGCGGCGACTCCTTCTCCATCTCTTTTATAGTCATAGAGAAATTCTACTCCAAAAATTAATTTTTAGAAATGAAAATATTTAATATAAGCTAAAGTAAAGATTATAAACCTCACTTGAAGAGATACAAGGATAAGAGTAAACTTATATCTAACATGGCTGAAGATCCAATAAAAATGCATGCACGTTTGAAGGGCAAAATCGTCATCAGTTCAAAGATTGAATTGGATGAGGAAACTCTTCCTATTGCCTACACACCGGGTGTAGCCAAAGCTTCAGATGCCATCGCAAAAGATAAATCGCAAGTAAATAAATTGACGGGAAAATGGAATACCGTGCCTGTAGTAACTGATGGCAGTGCAGTACTTGGCCTTGGAAATATCGGACCTGAAGCTGCCCTACCGGTTATGGAGGGTAAAGCGGCAATCTTCGCGCAATTCGCTGATGTGGATGCTGCTCCAATTTGTATAGACACCCAAGACGTGGAAGAAATTATAAAAACAGTAAAGTACTTAGCTCCATCTTTTGGTGGCATTAATCTGGAGGACATTTCTGCACCACGATGTTTTGAGATAGAGAAACGCCTTACTGAAGAGCTCAACATTCCTGTTTTCCACGATGACCAACACGGTACGGCTATCGTTGTATTAGCGGGATTAATAAATGCCCTGAAAGTTGTCGGCAAAGATAAAAAAGTAAAAATCGTGATATCTGGTGCGGGTGCAGCCGGTATTGCCATTTCCAATCTTCTTTTTCATTACGGCTTTGAAAATCTTTGCCTCTGTGATTCACAAGGTGTCGTAACAAATGACCGGCAGGACTTAAACACTCACAAAAAAGAAATTCTAGAAAAAAGTTCGGCCTCTTGCCCTATCGGCGGATGTAGTCTCGCCCTTAAAGACGCTGACGTTTTAATTGGCGTTTCCAAACCCGGCCAATTTACGGCTGAAGATATAAAAACAATGAATCCTAATCCAATAGTCTTTGCAATGGCAAATCCAATCCCCGAGATAATGCCAGACGTAGCCCAAAAAGGCGGCGCGAAAGTAGTCGCCACAGGCCGCAGCGATTTCCCAAATCAAATCAATAACGCTCTTGTCTTTCCGGGGCTTTTCCGCGGCTTACTAGATAATGAAATTCAAAAAGTTACACCGGAAATCAAGGTCGCCGTCGCAGAAGCTATATCCGGAATGATAAAAAATCCAACATCCGAGAAGATTATCCCTTCCATTTTTGAGAAAGGTCTCGTCCCTACCATTGCAGACGCCTTAAAAGATTTTGATAAGTCGGGGAAAAAGAAGTAATGTCTCCGGAGATTGAAAACGGCAGTCCGGAGGAAAAGCATGGGAAGGTTACAAATCTTAATACCGAAAGAGTTAATCGAGAATTAGATAAACTGCAGGAAAGATGGAGTTTTTTAAGTAATCAAGTAGATAAAAATAATGAGGTAATTGAGCGCTTAAACCTGCAAGTAGACAACATCTCAAATCCAACAAAAAGAGAAATGCTAGCCAAGGAACTCTACGATCTAGAGGACCAGACAATGAAACACTTGATGGAAATGATGGAAATAGAAGATAGGATGAAAGAGATTCTAAGCTAGCTGTCTGTTAAATTGTCTAAAACCTTCCATTTTGTGCTAAAATTAACCTCTATGAAATATTATATCTGGGTTTTAGGCTGTGCGATGAACAAGTCGGATGCTGAGCGGATAGCATCTGTTTTTGAGGATGCCGGACTTAACGAAACAAAAAAGGAATCCGAAGCTGACATTGTCATTACAGTTGCTTGCAGTGTCAGGCAATCCGGCATCAACCGAATCTATGGAAAAATCAAAGAGTGGCAAGATATTCGCGCGAAAAGACCACTCACTACAATTCTTTCCGGATGTGTCCTGAAAAGTGACCGAAAGAAAATGAACAAATTTTTCGATTTAATTTTTGAGATAAATGACGTCTCAAAATTAACTGATTTTTTAGAGACAAATATCGCCTCCGAACAAAAATTTTTCCAAATCCATCCAAAATATGATTCCACATTCCAGGCTTATGTACCCATTTCCACCGGTTGCAATAACTTCTGTACTTATTGTGCTGTTCCCTACACTCGTGGACGGGAAGTCTCAAGACCGATGGATGAAATAATTACCGAAGTTCAGAGATTAATAGAAAAAGACTACAAAGAAATCACTTTGCTTGGTCAAAACGTAAATTCATACGGCAATGATCTAAAAGATGACACCACCTTTACTGATTTAATCAAGAAGATTGACGAAATAGAGGGCACATATCGTGTCTATTTTTACTCCAATCATCCGAAAGATATGTCAGATGAACTAATCGAAATTCTACCCAAACTGGATCATTTTCCCCACTATATTCATCTGCCGTTGCAGTCGGGCAGCGATAAAATATTAAAATCTATGAATCGTCACTACACTCAAAAACAATACTTAGAGCTGGCGGAGAAAATTAAGAAAAACGTTCCAGAAGTAGCTATTACAACAGACATCATAGTCGGATTTCCCGGCGAAACAGAAGAAGATTTTTTCAAAACAAAACAAATCATGGAAAAAGTTGGCTTCTCCATGCCATTCATAGCCAAATACTCTTCCCGCCCAGGTACCGTCGCTGCAAAGTTAGAAGATAATATATCAAAGGAAGAGAAAGAAAAAAGATGGCGAGAGCTGACAGCTATCCAAAAAGAAATTTTAAGTCGCGAAAATAAAAAACTAGTCGGGGAAAATCTAATGGTACTTATAGATTCTGAAAAAAAAGATAAATATTATGGACGGACAGATAACTATAAAGTAGTCGAACTCCCAAAAAAACAAACTGACCCCATCGGCCAGTTTGTAAATGTTGAAATTATAGATTCAGAAGCTTGGATATTAAAAGGAAAAATATAATAACCCTTGCATTCTTGATTGTTATCTACGTTTGAACTAGGAACTGTAGATTTATATGTCTCATTGCCAACCTGATAGCTTTTTGTATCCGCTGTATTACTCGTAGTATTAGGATTTGCCTGAGCTGGTGGAACTATTGAATTATCCACGTCTACCATTTTATCTCCAAGTTTTAACCCAACCCATCCTGCTGCAATGACAAAAGGCGTTGCCAAGAGATACCTAAGCTTCCTATCTCCTTTCTCTATACGCCTGTCCTGTTTCAATCTTGCAGAATCCGCATTTGTTTTGCTATCCTCTGCAAGAATATCGGTTCCCATATTAGCATCATGTATCGAGTCGCCACCATAATCCACATTATTAGTAAACGATGGCTTGTCGGGCATATCTGATATTTTTTTTCTTACATCTTCAATCTCTGGACGTTGTCCTCTTTGTTCGATGGGAGACGGTGCATTAACTCCATGAACCGGCTCTTGTGTTGCTTCTGCAAGTTTTTGAACCATTTCCGCATGATTTTTAGAATCATTTTGACCTTCTGGTCCTTTTTCTATCCCTACCATTTTTTAACCTTTCTGCCCCGTACTTCTTAAGTGCGTGGGTTGTTAATCTAAGCTTATAATACAACATTTCTCCTCATAAAGGAATAAAACTATGCCATACCTTCTTCGTCCAAATCTTTCCTCGGAAGTTTCTCTTTCTTTTTCTCTTTATCCTTTTTCTTTTCGGGAAAGATAGCCTCATCTATTGGTTTGTGATAAGCTTCTGGACTGCCTGTTCTGGAGATTATTTCGTTCTCTTCAACTTCATGTATATCTGAAAGATAATGAGTATCTTCTACAAGATAAGACCCAGCTTCCCTTTTATAAAAATTTGCTTCAATCTGAGAAGAATGACTTATCTCGGGTGTAGCAACTACCCGCTCAATCTCCAAAGCTTTTTGCCCCGAAAATGCTGCAGTAATCAGACCAAGCTTGACCATTGCCCTTGATGTTTTTCTCTTCTTTTCTAGGTTGGCACCATCCCCCTCCGGACATATTTCAGGACCATTCTCACTCATTTTTCACCTTTCGTCTTATTTTTCCAACATCTTAAACCAGTTTTTTGATATAATCAACAAGTATGAAAACTCCTATAATTATTATTACAGGACCTACGGCAAGCGGCAAAACATCTTTTTCCTATCCGTTAGCGGAAAAGTTCAATGGCGAAATTATTTGCGCCGATTCGATGACGGTTTATAGAGGAATGAATATCGGCACTGATAAACCAGTGGAATTTAACGGAATTCCTCACCATATGCTGGATATCCTAAACCCTGACGAAGAGTTCAACGTAGCAATATTTAAAGAAGCGGTAGAAAAAATCATTGGAGAAATCCACGAACGAGGCAATGTTACATTTCTAGTCGGCGGCTCAACTATGTATATCGACGCCCTAGTTTATAACTATAATATTCCCCATACAAAGCCAAATAATGAGTTGCGAAAAGAGCTCGAGCAAAAATCAAATAAAGATTTATTCGGTCAATTAATTGAACTTGACCCCGACGCTGAATGGACAGTTGATAAAAATAATAAAAGACGTCTGATTCGCGCCCTTGAAGTGTCAATCCAAACAGGCAAACCATTTACAAAACAAAAAACGAAACGGGATTTGCCAAAAAATGTTCTCTATTTGGCGATAAGTCGCGACCGCGAAGAACTCTATGAAAGAATAAATACTCGCGTTGATGAGATGATGGCAGAGGGTTTCCTGGATGAAGTTAAAAAACTACACAAAAAGTACGATTTAAACACGGCAATGCAAGCGACGGGCTACAGACAGCTAGTCGAATATTTGGAAGGTAACTTAACTCTCGAGGAAGCAGTCGAAAAAACGAAACAATCGCATCGCAACTACGCCAAACGTCAACTCACATGGCTAAATCGTAACAAAGATGTGATTTGGATTGAGAATGAACAAATAGCAAAGGATAAAATAAGTAATTTTCTGTTAAAATAGAGCTATGAAAAAGTTTTTAGCAATATTTGTAGCTAAACAAGCGTCTTTTTGGTCGCGGATTTTCGGCCGTGGTGGCGGTGGAGCTCTGCCGGGCGTTTTGGCGCTGAGGATTTATCCTGAAATAGTCAAAGATTTAACTGAAAATCTAAGTAAAGGCGTAGTTTTAGTCACCGGTACTAACGGAAAAACTACAACCTCTAAAATGATTGTTGAAATTTTGGAAGCAAGCGGACTCAAGGTCCTTTCAAACTCCGGCGGCTCAAATTTAGCGCGAGGAATTGCATCCGAACTAGCCATGAAATCGAGTATTTTTGGCAAAATCAAAGAGGAAATCGGCGTTTATGAGGTTGACGAAGCCACATTACCAGAAGTTATAAGTTATGTAAAACCAAAAGCGATAGTTATAACAAATATTTTCCGTGATCAGCTCGACAGATACGGCGAAGTAGACAAGACCGCTGCGATTTTGAAAAAAGCGATAGAGAGTACTCCCGAATCGACTCTAATTTTAAATGCCGACGACCCAATCGTCGCTTCTCTTGGGAAAGATAAGGAAAATGTTACTTACTTCGGCATCACAGATGAAAGGTTAAATGCTAAGTCGGACCTTGCTATTGATATTAAAGATTGCCTTATTTGCGGTGCTGAGCTCGTCTATCCACACCGGTATTATGGTCACATTGGCCTCTATGTTTGTGAAAACTGCGGATTCGCTAGGCCGAAAACGAGTATAGCCGCTAAAAATGTAAAGCTCTCACCGGAAAATACATCGGCAGCTATAAATATTAATCGGGAATCGGGAAATCTTTCTTTGCCAATGACCGGACTTTATAACTTGTACAACGCTCTCGCAGCTGTAAGTACTGCAAACTTTCTGAAGATTAAAAGCACGATAATATTAAAGACTTTAAACAATCAAAAGCCCGCTTTTGGACGCATGGAATCGTTTGAAACGGGTGGTAAAAAAGCGGTCATTCATCTGGTCAAGAATCCCACCGGCTTTAATCAGGTCCTTGAAGCCGTCACTCAAAACAGGAAGAATAAAACCGCTCTCATCGTTTTGAATGACAACTTCGCCGATGGCACAGATATTTCCTGGATTTGGGATGTAGAATTTGAACTTTTTAAGACCGGTTTTCGGAAAATAATAGTTAGTGGCATCCGAAGTGAAGACCTCCGCCTCCGGCTCAAATATGCCAACGTGACCAGCCGGATTATAAAAAGCGAAAAAAATCTAAACACTGCTCTAAATCTGGCAATTGACGAGACAAAAACCGATGAAACCCTCTACATTTTGCCGACTTATACCGCCATGCTTGGCATCCGTAATATTCTTGTCCAACAGGGAATCTTGAAGAACTATTGGTCAAAATAGCTTTTATTAAAAGTGTAAGTGCTTTATAATTTTTACTAATGAGGGCGAAAGAAACAAAACAGGATAAAATAACTGAGAAAGTAAGACTTTATGTGCTTATCGCTTCTGGTTTTGCGACATTTACCCTTGTCCTTTTGCCACAGCTGATTGACTATGACTACTCAAATCATCTCGAAGTTGCACTTCTTTTAAGCTTAACTTTTCTAGTCTCGGTTATAGCATACGCCTTAAGCTGGTTTTATCCGAAACGTTCTTTTAGTATCGCAAACTATGAGTTCGTTTTTTATGTGATTTCAGTGGGGCTGACTATTCATTATGTTGATTACCTGAATGGCTCACTCATTTTCATGTACGGACTTGTCCTTTTGGGTGCAGCCTACTTTATGAACGCGAGGAATCTGGCATATCTTAGCGGACTTGCATCCATATTGGTCATTACAGAATATTTCTTCCTTATAAATAACGGCGTTGTCGATTTCTCAATCGTCGGTTTCTCTTTTGTGCTTCTTAGGATCCTGTATCTGGCACTTCTAGCTCAAGTCGGTAAAAATCTGGGGCTAGATCTTTCAACTCAGAGAAAACAATATACGAAGTTGAACCAGCTAAACAAGGAGTTGAGTGAAATCGACAAAGTTAAAAGCGAATTTATAGACGTCGCTCAGCATCAGCTCAAAACTCCTCTGACAGTTGTTAAGGGGAATGCTTCGATGATACTTCAGGGAGATTATGGCAAAGTAAACGAAGGTCTAATGATGCCGATTAAGGAAATTGATATCGGCGCCCAAAGACTTACTGATATCATAAACAATGTTGTCGATACGTTGAAATATGAGGAGGACCTCCCTCTAACGCTAAGTGTCGAGCTTACAGACCTAAAAAAACTTATTACCTACGAGATGTACTCCTTTTTATCCGACTCTTGGTCAAAGGATGTAAAAATTGATCTAAATGATGAGGCCAATCCGCAAACTTTGATCGACCCCGAAAAGATTAAGCTTGCGCTTTCCATTTATCTGGAGAATGCTGTAAACCACAGTTTACATGGCGGAAAAATTGAGATTAATCTAAGAGAAAATAAGGGTTGGGCAATCGTTGAGGTAGTTGACGGCGGACCTCAGGTTACCGAAACTTCCGAGAAAAAGCTTTTCAAAAGATTTTCCAAAGAACATAAAGATAAGGAGCATTTGACGGTCAATCTCTATGTTGTCAAAAGGATTATCGAATCCCACAAAGGAAAAGCTTATTATAAACCGAGAGAAAACGGCGGAAATATTTTCGGTTTTGAACTGCCTATCGAAAAAATAACAAAGAGAAACAGAAATAGGATAGCAGTTAAGGCAGGCAAATAAATTGCAAAAACTAACTATTTTTCATTTATACCCCGACGCCATGAACCTCTACGGCGATTTGGGAAATATTACAACTTTAGTGCGCAGAATGCATGAAAGAGCCATCGATGTTGACCTCCTCGATATCAAACGGGGAGACAAAGCCGACTTCAAATACGCCGACATAATATTCATGGGCGGCGGACAGGACAGAGGACAAAAAGCAATCGCCGAGGATTTAGCTAAAAGAGGCAAAGAAATAAAGTCAGAAATAGAAAAAGGACTGGTAGCTCTCACTATCTGCGGCGGCTTTCAGCTTTTCGGGAAATATTTCAAAACTTCTGACGGTGAAATGCTCGAGGGAATTAGCGTATTCGATGCATACACTGTCGGCTCGGACAAAAGATGTATCGGAAATATCGTCATTGATGTTTCAACACAAAAATGGAACTCACCACTAAAGACTTTGGTCGGCTTTGAAAATCACAGCGGACTTACATACCTTGAAGGAAGCACCAAGCCGCTCGGAAAAGTCATGATTGGCTACGGAAACACCGGTGAAAAGAAAGATGAGGGCGCGGTATACAAAAACTGTTACGGAACATACCTCCATGGACCGGTTCTGCCGAAAAATCCTCATTTTGCCGATCATTTAATACTTTCTGCACTCAAACGAAGATACGGGAAATCTGCAAGCCTTAAGAAAATAGACGATTCACTGGAAATTGCTGCACACAAAGCCGCAATCACACGCTCTCGAACTGCCAAGACAGTCCACATATAATTTGAAATGTACTAAATGAGAAAATCCTCGAGGGATGAGGATTTCTCGAGGACTTTATTAAATTTGATGAAAAACGATGTTACCCGCCCACCCCTACTTCATCCAGCTCTTCTACAGGTAACAGGGTTACCGTTGGCTGGGTTGTACATTGAGTACAAGTTTCCACCGCGCTGTTCAGGCCGCATTTGAAACATGTTGCCTGCTGGAGCACAAAGAGCGACAGTGTACTGTCGCAGCCATTACAAGCCCTGTTTCTTGGTTTCTTGTAATCACCACACTCCATACAAACCGTCGTATCGACTTTCTCTCCCAAGTCGACAACTGTAGTTTTCAGGTACATTCTTCTCATCCTCCAATCATAGCTTATCAAAATCGGACAAAAACTTTAGACACAAAAGAAGGATTAAAACACCCTCCTTCCGTAAGCAGCATATTATCACATTTGTATTCTTTACACAATTCAAAATATTTAGTTAATCTGTATACTTGTTTTGACTTTTTGCTATGAGATAGAATAACCATTATGTTAGCAAAAGTTAAATCGATGACAGTCATCGGGCTGGACGCAGAAGTTATAGATGTCGAAGTGGACCTTTCAAACGGTCTACCTTGTTTTAATATTGTAGGACTTCCCGATAAAGCGGTGGAGGAAGCCAAGGAAAGGGTTAAAAGCGCCATAAAAAACTCCGGCGGTCTTTTCCCGCAGAAAAGGATTACGGTAAATCTTGCTCCGGCAGACATCAAAAAAGAAGGTCCTTCTTTCGACCTGCCGATTGCACTTGGAATCTTGGCGGCTGCCGGACAAATTGAATTTGATACAGAAAATACTTTGTCGGTTGGCGAGCTTTCACTTGATGGAAAACTAAGGAAAGTAAATGGAGTTTTACCGATATCGATGGCAGCAAAGAAAAAGAACTATAAGGAGATATTTGTCCCCAAAACCAATGCAAAAGAAGCAGCAATTGTCGAGGGCGCCGATGTTTTGCCAGTCGACTCACTAAAAAATCTGATGCTTTATCTTCGAGGAGAAAGGGATATCAAGAAAATGAAAAATATAAAGGTAGACTTCTCAAATGAGGAGACATTTCTTGATATGTCCTACGTGAAAGGTCAGGAGCACGCCAAAAGAGCCCTGGAAATAGCCGCTTCCGGCGGACATAATATCCTCATGTCCGGCTCTCCCGGCTCAGGCAAAACTCTGCTCGCAAAAACTCTAACGACAATCTTGCCGAATCTTACATTCGACGAATCGCTTGAGGTTTCAAAGATTTATTCTATAACTGGCACTCTACCAAAAGAAAAAGCCCTCATTACTTCCCGGCCGTTCAGAAATCCTCATCATACTGCATCCAGTATCGCTCTGGTCGGTGGCGGTCAATGGCCTAAACCCGGAGAGATATCACTCGCCCATCGTGGCGTTCTCTTCCTCGATGAAATGCCGGAGTTCCCACGCTCGGTAATTGAGATTTTGAGGCAGCCGCTTGAGGATGGAACTGTTACCATTTCAAGAGCAAATGGTACTCTCTCATTTCCGGCAAACTTCGTCCTTGTCGCCGCCCAAAACCCCTGTCCTTGCGGCTATCTAAATGACCCCGTCAAGAACTGCTCTTGCTCACCCGGACAAATTATTAAATACCAAAAAAAGGTTTCAGGACCAATTTTGGACAGGATAGATCTTCATATAGACGTGCCGCGGGTAGAAACGGATAAACTTACCTCCGAAAGCACAGCTGAATCTTCCCAAAATATCAAACAAAGGGTCGAAAAAGCTCGGACAATCCAGGCAACGAGATTTAAGGGTACTTCAAAAGTGACAAACTCCGAGATGACAGCTAACGATATCAAAGAATACTGCAAACTTTCGAAAGAGTCGATGGATCTTCTAAAGTCTGCTATCGAAAGGCTTTATCTATCTGCTCGCTCTTACACAAAAATCTTAAAAATTGCGAGAACTATCGCTGATCTCGATGAAAGCAGTAACATAAAATCCCAACACATTGCCGAAGCACTGCAATATCGGCCCAAAAGCTGAAAGCTCTTATTTACATGAATCTACTGTTACCTATATAATAGATTCAAATGGCAAAAACACCTGTAATTAAGGCGGTAAACTTATCAAAGACTTTCAAGCTCAGTAAAGATAATGAGGTTATTGCTCTTCACAGCGTTAACTTTGAGATATATTCCGGTGAGCTTATCTGCTTTTTCGGACCCTCGGGTTGCGGAAAATCTACTTTGCTCTCAATGCTTGCAGGTCTTCAGCCTCCAACCTCCGGAGAAGTTATTGTCAGGGGGAAAAATCTCGCAACGCTAAAAAAGAAGGAGCTTGCCGAATACAGAAGATCGAAAATCGGTATGGTCTTCCAGCAGTTTAACCTGATTATCTCAATGAATGTTCTAGAAAACATCGCCCTACCCATGGCTTTCGGCGGTATGAATAGAAAAAGAAGAATGCAAAGAGCTGAACATTTATTGGAAGTCGTCGATTTGGGAGATAAGAAAAAAAGCGTTCCGGCTAATCTCTCCGGCGGACAACAGCAAAGAGTCGCCATTGCCAGATCTTTAATTAATAATCCATGGATTATTATGGCAGATGAACCGACCGGAAATCTTGATTCAAAATCAGCCGATGATGTCATGAAACTTTTGATATCTTTAAGCCGGAAATCAAAGAGAACTGTTATTTTGATTACTCACAATCCGGATTATTTACAATACGTCGACAGAATTTTCCGAATGAAGGACGGCCGTATCGACAAAATAGAAGTAAACGCAAAAACAGCTAAAGTTGAACTTGTAGATTCGGTTTCCAAGCTGGATAAGATTCAAGATAGTAAGGATGAAAGCGATGAAATAGAAGAAAAATCAGAGCCCGCATTCACATCCGCAATCAGCGAAATTGAAGAGGATAAAGAAGAACTAACTAAGGTCAAGGAATAAACATGAAAGTTATTGATATTATCAGGATAGCCGCCGGAAACTTGAAGAGGAATAGACTTCGAACAATTTTGACTGTTTCTGGTGTAGTTGTCGGGGTGGGCGCAATAGTCTTTTTGGTTTCTTTGGGTTTCGGCCTCCAAAAACTTGCACTTGAAAAAATAGTCAGGCTTGATGCTCTAAAAGTAATAACAGTTACACCGGGGAGCAAGAGTGATTCCATCTTAAATAGTGATACAACAAAAAAGTTTCAGCAAATCAGCAATGTTGAAACCGTAAGCCCCATCACAAGACAACTCGGCACTTTTCATTTGGGAACAAGCGAATCTGAACAAGTCATGTACGGAGTCAAACCGGAGTATCTCGACCTTGAGAATATTAAAATCTCAGGCGGCAGTTCTTTCACTGGAAAAAATGAGGCATTAGTTTCCAGAGATACTCTGACCAGCTTCGGCCTGACACAAGATAACGTTTTGGATAAGGAACTTAACTATTCTTATGACAGCCCACAAGGAGAAATTAAAAGCAAAATTAAGGTGGTCGGAATATTTGATGATAAAGGAATATATGTCCCGTTTGACTTAATTAATAATCAAGGCCAACCCTACTCAAGCATAAAAGTTAAAGTAAGGGACAAAGCACAAGTAGCGGAAGTCAAAAGAACGATTGAAAGCTTCGGTTACAACACCTCGGTAATACAGGACCAATCAGCGGCGGTTAATCAGGTATTCGCTATCATCAATATTATCCTCGGCGGCTTCGGAATGATCGCATTCTTTGTAGCTGCAATAGGAATATTTAACACCATGACGATTTCCCTCCTTGAGAGAACTCATGAAATCGGCGTTATGAAAGCAATCGGAGGAAACAGCAAAGATATTGCCCTCATATTTATAACAGAATCGGCGCTGATAGGATTTTTGGGCGGTTTCTTTGGCCTTTCAGTCGGCTGGCTGCTGGGATTACTCCTTAATTTGCTAATTAACTTTATGGCTACGCAATCGGGCGGTGAAGCCGTTACACTTTTCAGCATACCAATAATATTCGGGGCTTTGACAATATTCTTCTCTTTCCTTGTAAGCACCATTGCCGGCATCTGGCCTGCTAGAAGAGCCGCTAAGCTCAATCCACTAGAAGCTCTCAGATACGAATAAATTAGTTATAGAGTCCACCCAAACCAAATAAATTCAATATCGGATTTAAAAGGTTTGTCTTTGTTAGTAATATATCGATAATGAGGAGTGCGCCGAAAAAACTCGCTACGAAAATCAAGTTTCTTCTCAGTTCTTTACTAAAATCAGAATTACCGCTTTTCAAGGAAACTTTATCACCTTCACTCTCTTTTGATTGAGCTGCTCTCGGCTTGGGCGAAGCAATATTGCCATATTTAAGATGCCTTATTTTTTCACTCTTTTTTCTTTTTTTCTTAGCCATATTACCTGCCTTTCGTTTCGATTATATCGAACTTCCCTACAATTGACAAATTCCCCTTGAAGAAACCATACTTTGCCTCTATAATGAAATCACTTGGCGGGTGATTACCTGAAAAAATCAGGAACCGTTTTTGTTTTTTGTTTAATAACTTTTTTATATGCCAGATTCAAACTTAATTTTAATAATCTTAGCAGCAGCATTCGGGATTTTACTTCTTTGGGTAGTTTTTTTAACTTACCGCCAGCAAAAAATGTATAAGCGCGCAAGCGAAATTTTTGATACTTCAAAAAATGGCGATATTTATCAGGTCTTAAAGAAATATCTCGAGGAGGCAAAAGAAATCGAAAGCTATGCTAAAAAACTGGAAATAGAAATGGCAAAAGTATCGAAAAAAATGCAAAAAAGCATCCAAAAAATCGGATTTATCAGATACAACCCATTTGGGAAAAACGATACCGGCGGAAATCAGAGCTTTTCCATCGCGCTTTTGGATAATGACAACTGCGGTTTTGTCATTACGAGCATGCACGCACGTGAAGGCACTAGAATTTACGCAAAGAGTGTTTCAGACGGCAAGTCTACAAACACTTTGAGTAATGAAGAAGTTGAAGCAATTAAAAAAGCAACTAAAGAATAAGGAGTAAAAATGTTTGAGAAAAAAGAAGATTTTCCTTCTGTCGACAACAAAAGCGTTGAGACAATCGTTGGAGAATCGGTGAAACTAAAGGGAAACTTAAAGAGTGACGGTGACGTCATTATTAATGGTTCCGTATCGGGAGATGTCAGAACGAAGGCCAGCGTGAAAGTCGGCATACATGCGAATGTAGTCGCCAGTATCAAGGCAGCTAATGTGCAAATATCTGGGGTAGTCCAAGGTAACATCGACGCAAAGGATACCCTACAGATATCAGAAACCGGCAAGGTTTATGGAGATATTCAAGCCGGAGTTTTGGTGGTTTCTCCCGGAGCTCTCTTCTCTGGCAAATGTTCCATGATAGAGACAAAAAGAGAAATAGAACTTGAACCCGTTCTTGAAACCGAAGAAGAACCAGAACCAGAAAAAGAAGAGTCCGGGAAAAAATAATTCTTAAGCTAGTATGTACTACTATATTTTAAATCCTGCTTCCGGAGGCGGGCGCATTAATAAGATTCAGGACCGCCTTAAATCAAGACTGAAAGAACTCGGCATCGCTGGTGAGTTTGTTAAAAGTATCGGCGAAGGCGATGTCACGAAACTAACGGTGATGGGTATCAAAAAAGGTTATAAAACCATCGTCGCTGTTGGAGGCAATGGAACAATCAATGAAGTAATAAACGGCGTCGGCAAAAGCGAAGTTGCCGTCGGTATTATTCCCATCGGAGATAAAAATGAGCTCGCTAAATCTCTAGGTATTCCAGACTGGCAAACTGCATGCAATATTCTGGCCGCCAGAAAAATAGAAACACTGGATATCGGCCGCGTCGGAAAAAGCTATTTCATAACATCCGTAGATATCGGTTTTGAAGCTGAAATGGCCGAACAAAAGCCCGCAGAAACTTCCCTAATTCACAAAACCATGTACTATAAAAAAGCTCTATCCTGGTCATCGAAGTTCAAACCGCAGAAAGCTACACTTAACTTAAACGATGACTATGTTGTAGATACAGATTTTTTCAATATTAAGATTACAAACTCACGTGTTTCCGATAGAAAAGAAGAGGCAAAGAGCACACTCGATGTTCTAGTCACCGGCAAAATGTCCCACTTGAACTCTTTAAAATATATTATGAACCCTGATAGTTTGAAGCAGGAAAAAAAGCCAGACCTATCACTCTTCAAAACAAAAAGAATCATTATAAACACTGCCAAACCCGTCTCGGTCGCTGTTGACGGGAAAGTCCTTTATAAAACACCCGTTTTGTGTGAAATATCAAGCAGAAAGCTAAAAATTATCGTCGCAAGGAAAAAAGGACCGATAAAACCAACAAAACAGACTACAGTAGCAAAAAAGAAATAACAAAGCCCGTGGTCATAATAATTGACACTGAGGCGATTTTTTGTTATTATTGCTTAGGAAAAATAAAGGGAGCTAAAATAAATTTCTACTAAAAATCGGTTAAATCATCAGATTAAGGCCAGTGAAGTACGCCTGATAGGTATCGACGGTGAACAGCTTGGAGTTGTACCCCTATCTGAAGCCCTAAAGATGGCCGAAGAAGAAGGATACGACCTAGTAGAAATATCCCCTAAAGCCGTCCCTCCGGTTTGCAAGATAATTGATTGGGGGAAATTTAAATACGAGCAGCAAAAGCAGACACGCACCCAAAAGAAAAAACAGAAGAATGTTGAAGTAAAGGGAGTCAGATTAAGTTCGAAAATCGGTGAACATGACCTTCAAACTAAGGCCAAACATGCCAGAAAATTCCTGGAAGGCGGCAATAAAGTCAAAGTAAGACTTATTTTCAAGGGCCGTGAGATAGTTCACAAAGATATCGGCGCAGAAGTTTTGAAAAAATTTGCTCTCGAGCTTGAAGATATCGCTCAGAGAGACCAAGATATCACATTTACCGGACGAGAGGTCAACATGATCCTATCGCCCAAAAAGAAGGATTAGAAAGGGAAAAAATGCCAAAAATGAAAACCCGCAAAAGTGCGGCAAAACGATTTCAAATTACAAAAAATGGAAAGGCCAAAAGAGCCCAGTCCACTTTTAATCATAAGTTAGAGAAAAAAGCACCGGATAGAAAAAGAGGAAATAGTAAAAGTACTGGGGTTTCTCAGTCAGATATCAAAAATGTTAAGAAAATGATAGGAGTTTAAAGAATGCGAGTTAAACGGGGTACAACTACCAGAAAAAAACACAAGAAAATACTGAAACAAACCAAGGGCATGAGCCATGCGCGTACCTCGAGTGTACGAAAAGCTAGAGAAGCGCTTCTCCACTCTATGTCCTATGCTTATCGTGACAGACGAACAAAGAAAAGGGATTTCAGAAAGCTTTGGGTCACTAGAATCTCAGCCGCTTGTAGAGAAAATGGTGTAAGATATTCTGAATTCATTAAATCTTTGAAGGATAGAAATATCGAACTAGACAGAAAAATCCTTGCTGATCTTGCTGCTACCGAACCAAGCGTGTTTAAAAAGTTAATAAAATAAGAGGGAACATGAAAATAGATAAATATAAATGTGAGGATTGCAAAGCCGAGTTTGAACTTCTTGAAGGAAATACTGTAGAAGTAAAATGTCTTGCTTGCGAAAGTAAAAATGTAAAGAAGCAAGGTTCCAAAGATATTGAAGGTGGCGGTTGCGACTGTTCATCCTGCCCCGGCTGCGGTCACTAAAACAAACAATCAAAAAAGCGAGCCATTTGAAGCTTGCTTTTTTTGTCCAAACTATTTTATTTTATTTGAGAAATGTAAATTTGTCAGCAAAAACAAAAAAGACCCATTTTTTGGGACTTTTTTATAGCTGAGCGAATCTATAAGCCGGGTTCTGTCCCCGCACATATTTTACAGTAAAGACTCTGACTTTTTTGTTGTATTTCCTTAATACGTTTACCATTAGGATTGAGAAAAACTCGCAAAACATCTACATTCGGTCTTTAAGTTACAACAAACTGTAAAATATGTGCGGGGGATGACCATCTATCTATGCGTCCGGACCTCCGTTTCCAGTGCGAGCAACACCTTTCTAATTTAGAGCCACGCCTTGCTTTCGCAAAGCTAAGACACGTTTTAGGAAAACTTCGGCCCACCGGACTTGCACCAGGTAAGGTTTACCTCCATTTGCTGTCACCAGCAAATGCTGTGGGCTCTTACCCCACTCTTTTCACCCTTACTTCAATAAATTGAAGCGGTATATGTTTCTGTGGCACTAGCTCGGGCCTTTCGACCGGTTACGTTTCGCAACTACCACGCTCTGTGGTGCCCGGACTTTCCTCTCTTACGAGCAGTCATCCGATTCACTCAGCAAGAGAGAATATACCACAAATACAGACATAAATCAAGCATATTTTCCTTGATATCAGCTTCTTTTTCTGCTATAATTTCCTAGTATTTTGGCCCGTTCGTCTAGTGGTTAGGACGCCAGGTTTTCATCCTGGTAACAGGGGTTCGATTCCCCTACGGGCTACCAAAGAGTCGACAATGTATTTTTACATTTTCGACTCTTTTAGTATCTAAGGGTTGAGAAATCCTAAAGTGACAGAATAGTCAAGAAATAGAAATTACAAAAATAAGATTGATCATTCCTAATCGTTACCACGCAAACAATATATGATAGCGGTAAGAACATAAATACTATTGACAATATGATATTGTTATGATATTATATTAGTATTGGACTTTGAATAAAACGGACTTACCTATTATTTATAATATTTGTTATAGATAATTTGTAGTCTTGCTTAAAAGACAAGCCAACTATTAGAAAGGTTAGAACATGTCCGCACTTCAACATCCCGAGATAACCTGCGAATGCTGCCCCAGATCACGTAAAAGCACGTACGTGTGCGACAATGAAGAGGTCCTCGTGTGCAGAGGACCAAGATATACAGACCCAATCACTGGGAAAAATGTTTATCCCGAAGGAGTGGCCGAGCGTATCAAGCGAGGCCAGAGACCAAACGCCATCCCTGATGAGAAGTGGTGGAAATGTGACCCCAACCTCACCTCATCTGTATGGCAAAAACCTAGATGGAGACCCATACACAACCTCTGTCAGAGGATTCTAGCCGCATAATAGTCGCCCCCGAACGAGCTCATGAAGAGCCCCTTCGGGGGCTTCTTCTTTTTAAACTAACAACGGCAACTACCAAACACGATTTGCTGGGCAAGAGAAAGTAGCCGATATCACACCAAGTTTGCATTATTGACAAGTCAACCATAAGGAGATATCTTTAGCTTAATATGGCAAAGAAAAAAACAACCAAAAAAACGCCTAAAAAATCAAAAAACTTTCTTTTGTCTTTTCTTTTGAAGCATAGAAAACCCGTATCACTCGCTATATTAACCATTATTTTTTTAGTACTTGCCATCGGCGCGTTATTTCCTCCTAAACTCGACTCCACAGATACAAAAATCAAGAGGAACGGAACTTCTAAATTAGAAAGCAAGACTAGTAATAGCTCAAATCCGAATAATCCAACCGCAACGAAATCTTCTGACGATACAAAAAGCACCTCAAGCAGTGTTCAAAACTCATCATCCGGCACCTCTGCACCAACCCAATCTACGATAAGCCCTGTGTTCACTGTAACTAATGCTACAATCAGCGCCGACTCAGCATGTTACGCGACCGATGGAAGCTCCGGATATCCTTTCTACCACACTTTTAAGTTTAATGGCTCGATAACTGCAAATGCAGCCGGAGTCGTTACATACAAATGGCAGCCAAATCCACCTTCGCTTCAGCTCAATCATTCACTGAATTTTACCGGTCCCGGCACATTACCGGTCAGCACAACCCTACAGCTTTCCATACCAAACTGGCAGACTGACTACACATATGGCTCAATGCAGCTGAAAATATTCACGCCTAACAGCAAACTGTCGAACACTGCAAGCGTTACTCTAGATAATAACCCCGGCAATATCCACCCGTGCCCCTAGAAACTACTCTTCGGGCACATCCATTGCATCATAGTCATCTTTAGAAACAAACCGCGTT
>JAKANV010000004.1 GCA_021823605.1 bacterium
AAGATTTGATAAAGATGATCAAGTTAGGCAAGGGAAGATATTACGTTGTAACAAAAGGGATAGGGCAGGAAAGAGGGGATGTTTATGTAGAGATTAGGGATATTTTAGAATATAATACTACTAAAGAAGCAGAATTTGGGAATTTTATAATTTATAAGGCAAAATAATGAATTATTATGAAACTAGATATACTTTTGATGCTGGAAGGACTAAAGTTTGGCGAGCTATCACTGAGTTCTTGCAAAAGTTTATTAATGAAGAAGCAACTGTTCTTGATTTGGGCTCAGGGTATGGGGACTTTATAAATAACATTAGGGCGAAGAAAAAGATAGCCACCGATATAAACCCAGAAGCAAAGAAATATTGCAGTAAGGGTGTAATTTTTATTAAGGCTCTATCGACAGACCTGTCAAGCGTTGATAGCAAGTCTGTTGATACGGTCTTTGCTAGTAATTTGTTCGAGCATTTAGATGAGCTACAGATACAAGAAACAATAAAGGAAATAAAAAGAATATTAAAAAAGAACGGGAAACTTATCGTTATCCAGCCGAACTTCAGGTATGCATATAAGGGATATTTTGATGATTTTACCCACAAAAGCATTTTTACTCACGTCTCATTCTGTGATCTTTTTGTAGCAAGTGGATTCAAAGTTGACATTTGTATGCCAAAATTCTTGCCACTTACATTAAAATCAAAGCTACCGAAGAGCTATTGGCTAACAAAAATGTATATAAACAATCCTATAAAACCATTGAGCGGCCAAATGTTATTAATATTTAGTAAAGAGAGATAAACCAAATGTGGAAAGGCAAAAAAGTATCTCTAATACTACCAACCTATAATGAGAAAGATTCAATCAGAAAATCTATTAATGATTTTGAGGATTTGAAGATAATTGATGACATTATTGTGGTAAACAATAATGCCGCAAAGGGAACAAGCGAGGAGGTGGCCAAGACAAGCGCTAGAGAGGTCATTGAAACGGATCAAGGTTATGGAGCTGCTATCCAGAGGGGGTTTAAGGAAACAGATGCAGACCTAATCTTTGTTTGTGAGCCAGACGATACTTTTGTTGCTAATGATGTATATAAATTTTTATCGTACATTGACGACGTAGAGGTAGTTTATGGCTCAAGGACGGTAAAAAACTTCATAGGGACTGGTGCGAACATGGGAAGATTTTTAAAATGGGGGAACTGGTTCGTTGCAAAACTGATGGAGATCTTATACCAAACAAACAGTCTTAGTGATGTCGGGTGCACTTTTAGGTTGATTAGAAAAAATACATTAAAAAAGATGATTGGGCATTTTAGGATCAGGGATAACTTTTTTGGTCCGGAAATGATGCTACTTACCAAGCATTTAGATATTCCCTTTGTACAAATACCGGTAAAGTATAAGGAAAGAGTTGGGGAGTCGTCAGTAACAGGAGATCTAATAAAAGCATTTAAGCTTGGCATGCAAATGATTTGGCTTATTCTAACCTTTAAGTTTAGAGGCTATAAAAAGAAATAATCTATTTTACGGCAACCAAGGATATCCCGAGTACTATAAAAAGAATACCAAAAAAAGCTAGGGGAGATATTTTTTCCTGGAAAAAGAAGTATGCCCCAAAAACAACCAAAACATACGACAAGCTCATTATGGGGTATGCGACAGAAAGCTTAATGTGTGTTAATACCTGTGTCCAAACAAAGGTTGAGATTACGTATAACAATATTGCTCCATAAAACCAAGGATTTATCATGTATCTCATCAAAAATGACAGGTCTCCATGACTGTTAATAAAGGAAGCTGACTGCCTAAAAAGTAGTTGGCCAGAAGACATGATGAAGATGTTTAGGATAAGAAGGGCGTATACCATAAAATTAATAGTAGTAGTTTTATTAGATTTAGTCAATTTTAATAAAGGAATCTAAAATCCCTAACCTTTTATTTTTACTCCGTTTGTGCTAAAATACCTTGGTATGTTAGGTATAAAAAGCAAATATCGTTACTGGCATCTTATCAAAGAAATTGCCATTACTGATTTCAAACTTAAATACCAAGGTTCTGTCTTTGGTTATCTATGGTCTCTTGGGAAACCATTGGCTTATTTTGGGGTTCTTTATGTTGTTTTCACAAGTGTTTTTAAGCTTGGAAACAGCATTCCACACTACCCCATATATCTTTTGATGGGCGTAGTTATCTTTGGTTTTTGGGGAGAGGCGACCTCTATGGCCATGAACTCGATAGTCTCTAGAGGAGATCTGATAAGAAAAATATATTTTCCGAGAATTGTGCTTGTTATAGCTTCTACCCTAACATCCTTGATAACGCTTTCTCTGAATATGCTTATAGTTTTAGCTTTCGCTATCTTTTCGGGAGTACACATCGGTTTTAGTGCTCTCTGGATTATACCTTTAATAATAGAACTCTATATATTTGTCGTAGGTGTTTCATTCTATTTGGCAGCTCTCTATGTCCGCTTCCGTGATATAGGGCACATTTGGGAAGTTATAAATCAAGCACTTTTTTATGCCACACCTATCATTTATCCATTAGTCCTTGTGCCAACAAACTTTGCTAAACTTTTGATGATATCTCCTCTAGCCCAAGTTATACAGGACTCGCGTATCGCTCTTATTAACTTCAATGCACTATCAACCAAGGATTACTGGGGATTTTATATAATACCAGAAATAATAGCCATCGGTATCTTTATTAGTGGATATTTTGTGTTTCAAAAAATGGCAGCTAAGTTTGCGGAAGAGGTTTAGATGGAAAACGATATAGCAATAAAGGTAGATAATGTTCATAAGACTTTTAAGATACCGCACGAAAAAAGTTCTTCATTAAAGTCGGCAGCCTTAAATGTTTTTAAAAGAAAGTCTTCCACTGAGTTTCCTGCAGCAAAAGGAATAAGCTTTGAAGTAAAAAGGGGTGAGTTTTTTGGGATTATAGGCAGAAATGGTAGTGGAAAAAGCACGATGCTTAAAATGCTAGCAGGTATTTACCTGCAAGATAAGGGGGGGATAGAGATAAATGGACGGTTATCGCCCTTTTTAGAGCTGGGAGTTGGTTTTAATCCTGAACTGACGGCTCGTGATAATATTTATCTAAACGGAGCTATCCTGGGCCTTATAAGGAAAGAAATAGATGAGAAGTTTGATGAAATCATAGAGTTTTCAGAACTCGAAGAGTTTGTAGATCAAAGACTAAAGAACTTCTCAAGTGGGATGCAGGTCCGTTTGGCCTTTTCCGTTGCTATCCATGCTCATGCAGACATTCTTTTCATCGACGAAGTTTTAGCTGTTGGTGATTTCAACTTTCAGAAAAAATGCTTGGAAGTCTTTGAGAGACTTAAAAGAGAGGGCAAAACTATAGTTTTTGTTACTCATTCCATGGGTTATGTACGAGACTTTTGTGATAGGGTTGCGGTTATAGATAAGGGTAAAATTATTCAAATTGGTGACACAGAAAAAGCAATAGATGTATATAATAAGCTTAATCTTGGACAAGAAGAAAGGCGGATAGGAAGAGAAAACACCAAAAACAAGGAAAACGGCTCCGAAAGAATAGGTAATGGCAAGGCTACAATCACAAAATACAAAATATTTGATAATAAAGGAAAAGAAGCAGTTAATCTAGAAACTGGAGAGAAATTTAAAATAGAACTAGAGATTATATTTAATGATAATGTTAAAAATCCAGCAATTGGAATAATGTTTAGAAAAAATCCATCAGAAAACTTATTTGGGATTAATAGTCATTATGAAAAAAAAATAATTGGTGAAAAGAAAAAAGGTGATAAGCTAAAATTTATCGCAAAATCTGAAATGCCCTTGGCATCAGGAACTTATTATGTGACTTTTGCTCTTTCGGATGCCCGTTCAGCAACTATATATGAGGATTTAGATGTCTTAAATAATGTTATAAAAATTAATGTTTTTTCAGAAAAAGAGTATTGGGGTTTTATAAAAAGCAAAGTTGATTTGTCGGTAGAGGAGGTTTAGGTGGCGGAAGTAAAAAAGTGTATGTGGTGTTACTCTGAAAAATTGGATGAGGCTACAAAGCGTAAAGATGGTTCAGGTATTTTAAAGTGTCAAAGTTGTGGGCTGACAATGTTATCAAGTGTGCCAGAGAATCTTGATAGTTTATACGGAGAAGAAAGTTATTTTAATCCTGTGAAAAAGGTAGACACAGGTTACGACCAGAATTATGACTTAATGACTCCTCTTTCATTGCTCTGGCAAGTTTCTATAGTTGATCAGCTAACTATTAGTAAAGAAAAAAAAACTTTTTTTGAGGTCGGCTGTGCCACAGGTAATCTTCTCGAATTAACACAAGAATTTATCCCAAACTTAACTGCTTATGGTATCGATGTGTCTAAATATTCCGTAGCTGTTTGTAAAGAGAAGGGATTAGAGGTTTCTTTAGCGGGTATTGAAGAATATACCCCTAAGAGAAAATTTGATATAATATTTTCTTCTGAGACAATGGAGCACCTTACTGATTTAAAAGTATTTATGGAGAAAGTTAAGAAAAGTATGAGTAATGCCGGTACTTTTGTTTTCTTTGTTCCCTGTTTAAGATCAAATAAGAAGATTAACAGGGAAGAAGATGTTTTTAGTCACCCAGAACATCTCATATTTTTCACATCAGAATTTTTTAAAAAAGAACTAAGTAAATTTTTTGGTGTCCCGACGAATATATACCAAATTAATACTGACTTCGGTAGCTCAATTGTTGGCATAGTTTCTTTTGATGAAAAGAGCATTTCAAAATTGAAAGTTGTAATGGAGTCAATTCTAAAAAATGAGTTACCGTCTTCTGTAGACAACCAGACTTTGACTAATTTAGCAATAATTGCCTCTAAATTCTCAAAATTTGAATTAGCTGAAAGATCTTTGGCTAGCTTCAAAGATAAAGATAGTAAGGTTATTTTTGCTGAAGGAGTTATCGCCTGTCACAAAGGAGAGATTCATAAGGCAAAAGAAAAGTTTTTGGAGAGCTTTGGAGGTGGACTTATTGATTATGTTAAATTGAAAATTCTATATAACCTAAACTCTGAGCTAATAAATATTTATGAAAAGAGATTATTACGGCAAGAGGCGGGTAGTAAAAGAGTGGATGGTAGTACAAAAGGGGTTTTTGCAAAACTAAGAGGTAATTAAAAACTTAAAATGAGGAGAAAGTTGGAAAAATGGCTGACAAATACTTAAAATGTTATGATGAAGAATTTTATGGTGATCACCTTGATTGGCAGGGCGACTATCTTGCAGTTTCAGAATGGATAAATGCTAATCTAAAGGGTGAAGTATTTGGTGATATTGGTTGTGGAAATGGGTATGTCATAAGAAACCTTTATAAAAACAACAAAAAGAAAGTTTGGGGTGTCGATGGGTCAAAGAACTTTGTGGACTTTGTTGATAAAGATATCCTGTCATTTGTAGAAAGGGTAGATCTAACAGAAAAACAGAAACTTTCCGATGCTGACGTTTCAATCTGTCTTGAAGTCGCCGAGCATATTGAAAATAAATTTTCTGATACTCTTGTTGAAAACATTGTTTCTACAAAGCCAAAAACTATTATGTTTACCGCCGCGGTTCCCGGGCAGGAAGGAACAAACCATATAAATTTACAACCTCATGAGTTTTGGTTAAAGAAATTTGAAAACAAGGGCTATTATCTAAATCGAGCTTTGTCTAATAAATTCAGGTACGATTTGAATGATGAATTAAAGGCCACAAGGTGGTATCTAGATAATATGATGATCCTTGAAAAAAAGGATAAAAAGGAAGCACTAACTTTAGATGAAATAAAAAAAATATCCGAAAAGGGCGTTAACCCCAAAGTAAGTATTGTTATCCCTTGTTATAACATGGGGGAATTTATTGACGATGCTATAAATTCAGTTTTGACTCAAACCTTCAAAAACTATGAAATTATTATTGTAGATGATGGTTCTGACAACAAAGCAACAACTAATAAGCTAGATGAAATCAGAAGAGAGAAACCGGAGATTAAAATAATATCACAAAAAAACTCGGGACTATCTGCGGCAAGAAATACAGGCATAAAAGATGCAAAAGGTGAATATATAGTTTGTCTTGACTCAGACGATATACTGGATACTCACTATCTAGAGCAGCTGGTCCCTATACTTGAAGAAGACAAGGCAGGTGCGTTAGGGTTTGTTACTCCATGGCTTAAAGAGTTCGGGCTAAGCAATAATTTGTGGGAGACTAAAGACTATAACCCTGCCGAACTTTTGTTTAATAATGTTGTTGTTGTTGCTTCTCTTTTTAGAAAAAAGGCCTGGAAGGAGGTTGGTGGATATAAAGATATTATGGCTGGAGGCTATGAAGATTGGGAATTTTGGATAAGCATTGCTGAGAAAGGATACAAGTGGAGCGTCGTTCCTGAGCCACTTTTCTTTTATAGGATAAGAGAGGATTCAATGCTTGTTAATGCTAAGGGTGAGAAACACATGGAACTGTATAAGAGGTTAATAAATCTTCATTCGGATTTTTATAAAAAATATTCATTGGAAATTGCCGAACACCATGAGGCGTTAATCTGGGATCTTAAGAATAAGATAAAGTATGATAAGGAAAAAGCTACCAATGAATTGAAGACAATGGAGAACAAAGCGTTTGCGGCAGAAGAAGAGTTAAGATATCTACATATTTCTAGATTGATTGGGAGAGTGATTAAATTTAGGGATTTTCTCAGAAGCAACCAACGTCGATTAAAAAATCTCATACCAAAACTTAAGACAGTAGTCGGATCTCATTTAAGCCCAAGGACAAGAAAGAAATTGAAATATCTCCTCTCTGGTAATTGGCTTACGAGAAAAGTTGTTATTAAAAACAGTAAACACCCTAGTGATAAACCATTAGTTTCCGTGATAACACCATATTTCAATCATGGTTGTACCATAGCAGAGACAATAGAAAGTGTTTTAACGCAGACGTTTCAGGATTTTGAACATATCATTGTAGATGATGGTTCAAACGAAGAAAATAAAAATATTTTGGATGGTCTTAGTAGGCCTGATCTAAAAATAATTCGCCATTCTAAAAATCTTGGAAAGGGTAGCCCAGCAGTAGCTCGCAATGTAGGCATCAAGCACTCAAAAGGTAAATATATAGTTTGTTTGGATGCTGATGATCTCTTGAATCCAACATTTTTAGAAAAGTGTCTTAGCGTTTTAGAAACTAATCCAAATGTATCCATGATAACAACTCATATGGATATGTTTGGTATGAAAAATTGTACTTATTATGAAAGCGAGTTTAACCCGAAACAGTTATATGGCCAAAACAATATGATGATTAATGCCACTATGTTTAGAAAAGAGGCATGGGAAAAATCTGGTGGGTATAAACCCAAAATTGGGTATGAAGATTGGGAATTTTGGATTAATCTTGTTGACCATGGTTTTTGGGGGAAGCTAATACCCGAAGCGCTTCTAAGATATAGAGTGCTTGCTGAGTCTAGGTATACTGGTGATATAGCCAATCATAAAGAGAACATTGATGCGATAAAAAAATATCACCCTGCCTATAGAAGGAATATTAGAAGGGCTTCTTGGAAAAAGAAATTTAAAAAATATGTAGTTACTAAAGAGAGTCTTTTCGTCAATATGTCTGACACCAAACAGTATTTATCTCAGAAAAAAACAAAGAAAAATGTTCTGATTGCTATTCCCTGGATGACTTTTGGTGGTGCTGAAACTCTCATATACAACTACTGTCATGAGATAAAAGATGATTTTAATATCTCTTTTGTAACGGGGCTAGAAAGCGAGAATGAATGGGAGTATAAGTTTAAGGAGATAAGCCAGAACATTTACCATTTATCGAACCTTTTTGAGGACAGGGAGCTCTACATAGAGTTTATCTCTAACTACATAAAAACCAAAAACATTGATGTTTTGCATATCATTCATAACAACTTTGTCTACGGGATGCTAGAAGAACTAAAGGTGAGACACCCAAAACTAAAAGTTATTGTTACGCTCTTCAATGACAGGGTTGACCATTTTTCAAAAGTTTTTCAGTATGAAGACTATATTGATGCTTTTTCCGCAGATAACCAAAAAGTAATCAATTCTCTAAAAGAGGGTTTGAAAGGCAAGGATAATAAACTAGTTAAAATACCAAACGGCATTGATTGCAATAATACCTTTAATCAACAAAAGTTTGATCGTAGCGCGCAGAGGAGTGAACTTGGCCTTAAAGATGATGAATTAGCTGTTTTCTTTGTTGGTCGTTTGTCCTCAGAGAAGATGCCGGATGCATTTCTCGAGGCGGCAGGAAAGGTTGTAAAAAACCCTAAAAATCAAAAAGTCCGCTTTTTTGTTATAGGTGACGGTCTGATGAGGGCGGAGATCGAAGATAAAATAGGGAAAATAAATAGTGAGAACATCAAATATTTAGGATACCAGTCTGACGTTGCGAAGTATCTAAGCGCCGGTGATATCTTTGTTTTACCTTCAATGATAGAAGGGTTCCCTCTGTCAATTCTTGAGGCTATGGCGATGAAAATGAATGTTATAGCGTCTGACGTGGGTGCCATCAGTGATATAATAAAAGACGGGAAAGACGGGTTTATAGTCAAGCCAGCTTCGGTAGAGGAGATAGCAGCCAATATAGAAAAATTAAATCAGGATAGGGATCTTTTACATAAAGTAGCAGAAAATGCTCGTAAAGTAGTTGAGTCTAACTATTCCACAGAAGTGCTTGGGGAAAAATATAGTAGTCTTTATATGGAGAAATAATGAAGATATTGGTTATCGGTTCAAACGGATTTATAGGAAAAGCTGTTTGTCATGAGCTAAGAAGTGATCATGAAGTTTTCTGCGCTGATAGATCGGTGGATGCCGACTTTAAAATAGATCTTTTAGAAAAGGAGTCTATCAGAAAGGTACTCACAGATATCTCTCCGGAGATAATCATTAACTGTGCCGGGGTTGTTGAGAATAGCGAAAAAGCGATCTTAACGAATCCTGTGGTGACACTAAACTTGCTACAGGTTATATCGGAGCTGAAGGTTAGGAGTAGAAAGATTGTATTAACTGGTTCGGCAGGAGAATATGGCGAGGTAATGGGTAACGAAGCAGTCAAAGAAGAAGTGGCGCTTAGGGCAGAAAGTTTCTACGGAAGAAGCAAAATCTTGGAGTCCTCAGTTGCTCTTTATTTTAAGGACGTACAAAAGCTACCCGTTGTTATCGCTAGGATATTCAATCCGATCGGGATAGGGATGCATCCCAGATTCCTACTCCCTAAGATAATAGCCACCGTTAGTGGGACGGAAGAAGGAAAGGCGGGGAAAATAGAGGTAAACCGTTTAGATGCCAGAAGGGATTATATAGATGTGAGAGATGTGGCCGGGGCAATAAAAGATATTGCAGAAAAAAAGACAAAACACTCTACTTATAATATTGGTTCTGGTATTAGCACCTCGAATAAGGAGTTAATAGATATTATAATAAAAGAAAGTGGACTAAGAGAAATGCCGCAGATTATCGAGTCTTCTAATAATCCTGAGCCTCATCTTGCTGACAGGGCCGATATAGGTCGCATAAAAAGTGACTTAGGATGGATACCTAAGATATCATTAGAGAATACAGTTAAGGAAATAATAAAGAATAAATAAGAATCAAGGACAAAACATGGACAAAACATGGACAAAAAAAGTATTAATATCCTAATCATAGGTGCGGGGCTAGCAGGAGAGCTTCTATACAAAAACATTAAGGATGACAAAGAAAGCGCCTTTAATGTAGTTGGCTTTATTGATGATGCTAAGAATAAAAAAAATGCGAAAATTGGTAGTGTGAAAGTTCTTGGGAAAATTGAAGATATTGGGGGAATTGCTAAAGAGCATAAGGTAAAAGAGATAATCATAGCCATCCCTTCTGAGAGAGGGGAAACTATTAGAAGAGTAGTGCAGTATTCTATGGGTCTTGGTTTGACATATAAAATATTGCCGAGAATTTCTGAAGTTTTGCTTCAGGATTATGACAAAGACTATTTAAGGTATGTTAGAAGGATAAAAGCCGAAGATTTATTGGGCGGAGAGATACTAAAATCTGATCAGGAAGGAATAGAAAAGAATCTTAAAAACGAAGTAGTCTTGATAACTGGGGCTGCTGGGTCTATAGGATCCGAACTTTCCAGGCAAGTTACAGCGTATGGAGCAAAAAAAGTCATATTTTATGACTGGTGGGAAAACGGGATGTATGACCTGGAGATGTACATCAAAGAAAACTATCCGGAGAGAAACTGTGAATTTATAATTGGCGATATAAAAGACAAAAAGAAACTGGATGCTGTTATGAAGCATTTCAAACCAACCACTATCTTTCATGCAGCTGCGTATAAGCACGTTCCCTTGATGGAGAGTAATGTCTCTGAGGCGGTAAAGAATAACATTTTGGGCACAAAGATAGTTGCTGAAACGGCTATAAAAAACAAGGTTTCTAAGTTTGTTCTCATTTCAACAGATAAGGCGGTAAACCCTACAAATGTGATGGGGGCAACTAAACGTGCAGCGGAAAAAGTTATAAATATCCTTTCAAAAAGTCAGAATAAGACGATTTTCTTCGCTGTCAGATTTGGCAATGTCATAAACAGTAATGGTAGTGCCATTCCTCTTTTTGAACGACAAATAGAAACGGGAGGCCCTGTGACTGTTACTCACAAAGAAGTAACTCGTTTCTTCATGACTATTTCCGAAGCAGTCCATCTTATCCTTCAGGCATGGAGTATGGGTAAAAATAATGATCTTTTTGTCCTAGATATGGGGGAGCCGGTAAAAATATACGAACTTGCAAATATGCTGATTACACTTCATGGTTACGTGCCGGGGAAAGATATTAAGATTAAAATTATAGGTCTTCGTCCTGGGGAGAAACTCTATGAAGAGGTTCTAGTAGAACAAGAAGAGACTTCTTCTACTTCAGTCAAGAAAGTTTTTAGGACGAAAAATTATCTGAGTTTTGACCGCTTGGTTTTCTTAAGCAACTTGTCCATAATAAAAGAGGTAATAGAAGAAGATGGAATGAACAGAACCGACTTAAAGGAAATATTACAAATAATGATATCAACATACAATCCTCAAAATGAGACAAAAATACTCACAAGTTAATGTTCTAGGATTAAAAATTGATGCTATAACTAAAGGAACTTTTCGAGAAAACCTAGAGGGGCTATTGGCATCTTCTAATATATTTACGGTAGGTAAAATCAATACCGAGTTTTTGCTTCGGGCTAGGGAAAATATAGAATTTAAAAAAACATTAGACGGGTTCAACTTAAATATCGCAGATGGCAGGGGGGTCCTGTGGGCGGCAAAATACTTAAGTTTGCCCATTGTCAAAATGCCTATTCTGAAGCAAATTCAAGCGGTGTGGCAGATGGTTTACTCTGGAGCGAGCTTGATTTTCTATCCGAAATATTGTCAGGATCCGATAAGCGAGAATATCCCCGGTCTTGAAGCGATGTATTTGATGCTTGAAGCCGTGCAGGAAACCGGGTCTGGTGTGTATTTCTTCGGCGCTGAAAAGGAGGTCTTGCCGAAGGCAATTGGAAATATCAAAAAGAAATATCCTAAGCTAAAAATCAGCGGCTCCCATCCCGGGTTTGATTATAGCGATGAAGAGATTGTAGTCGATATTAACAGCTCAAAAGCGAAACTGCTAATTGTGGCTATGGGTTCGCCGAAGCAGGAATACTGGATCAGGGATAATCTAAAAAAGCTAAAGTCAGTTAGAGTTGCTGTTGGGGAAGGTGGAACGCTTGACTTTGTAGCCGGTAGCTCGAGAAGGGCGCCGAAGTTTATGCAAAGGATGGGCATCGAGTGGGTTTGGAGGCTATTCACGGGAGTAAACAGAACTGGTGTTCCGGGTAAGCGCGCCAAAAGCCGTATGAAGAGAGTTTGGAATGCAGTTCCGGTTTTTATTTATGAGGTGATAAAATGGAAACTGAGAACGACGAAAACAGAAACGATTGCTATAGAAAACTTAGCCGAGGAAATGGAGGCCGAAGATGAAGCTTAAGCTAAAAAAAGTAAATCCGATTGATGTAGCGGCTTTAATTATAATAATTGCCTTAGGTGTTTTGGTTGCAAAAACTCTTTTAGTAAAGAATCAAGTAACGGGCAGAAATGTTCTTCTGACAATTGAAACGTCAAGCTCAGGAGAGTCAGATGCTGCGTATAACGAAGCCGTAAAACTTCCCGATGTTTATGTAAATACGGTTAATACCCCTGTAAAAACTAAAAATGTTATAAAAAAAACGGATGTGTTGGATGTTGAGGTCTTGGGCAGAGGAGAAGTGAATGGTGGGGTATATATATTTAACGGAGAGAGGGTTTTAATCGGCCAAAAAGCTGAGGTTCATGGCCCGTTTTTTGTTCAAGGGTATATAAAGGGCATAAGGTATGCAGATTAGGGAAGCTTATTATACCTCTTATTTTTACAAAATCTCCAAATGTCTCTTTTTTGACGGCAAAGTATTCCCGGTTTCAAAAAGCATCGCTGGAAAAGCTTTCCAGAAGCTATATTATCCATATGTTAGCGAGATTTGCCTGGCGTTATCGGTATTTTTGTTTTGGTATGAGGGTTTGGTTACCAGATATCTACCGGTTTTGGCAAATCATGGCGTAGCTTCCGTTCTCCTGGTCATAGGCCTACTTTTCGCCAAAAAGGACAAGATTATTTTTAATAAATTGCAGTTTTGGTATTTGGGGTTTTTGGTCCTTTCCTTGGTCTCAGCCCTTTTTGCGATTATAAATAACATCGGCGGGACATTGCTTATCTCCGGTTGGCTCCTTTTTCTCCAGTTTGGTTTGGCTATATTTATAGCCCAGAGTATTAAAGAAAAGAAAAGAATTTTAAAAGGTCTGGTCTTTTTGTCTGTTCCGTTATCTTTAGTCGGAATTTATCAGTTTGTTTTCCATATAAAAACCTCGGCTTTGTGGCTATCTTCTTTTGAGCAGGGGATAGATACGAGATCATTTGCCTTTTTTGGCAGCCCGAACGTCCTTGGCATAATCCTCTCCATCATAGCTATTTTGACTCTTGGTTTTTATCTTAAAGAAAGAAAGGCGTATTATCTCGTCATTGCTGTCTTAGATATACTCACAGTTGGTTTTACGTTTTCGAGAAGTGCCTGGCTGGGCCTGGCTGCCGGAATTTTACTTATAATGTTAGCCTATAAACCCAAGCTGGCATTTTTTAGTCCGGCACTGCTTTTGCTGCTTTTAATCCCACAGATTAAAAACCGCATCACCGCTGCTTTTTCTGGCCAGTATTTAACCGACTCATCTTTGGATGGGCGGATATGGTCGTATATAAATGGCGTTCATATTTTTAAGCAGTATCCTTTTCTTGGTAGTGGCCCCGGGAGCTACGGAGGACAGCTGGCAGCCGAGAATGCCAGCCCCGTGTATTTGCAAAGCATACAAAATGGCTATACCGCTCTCTACTTCACCGATAATCAATATCTGGAAATCCTTGTTCAGACGGGTGTCTTGGGGGCGATAACATTCTTGGGCTTCATCATTTGCGTTTTTGCAGCTTTGATAGATAAATTTAGGGGAAAAAGAGATATACTTATGTTGTGCGTAATGGGTTCCTTCGTTTGTTTTTTGGTAAGCGGACTTTTTGCAAATGTGTTAGAGTTTGGAGCAGTTGCAGTGCCGATGGGAATAATTTTAGGGAGCGTGGTTAGTGAAGATTAAAAAAATATTAATAGTCTATAGCGGGGCGAAACACCAAGGCGGGATAGAGAGGTACCTTGAGAATCTTTTTGCGCTTTATGACAAGAAAAGACTCAAGCTGATACTTGTGAGCCTCGGAGAATGGCCTCTTACCGAAAAGATAAGAAAGACCGGAGCGAAAACGATTGTTTTAGCTGGCGGAAGAGTATTGCCTCAGAACATTCTAAAGATAAGCAAAATTGTCTCAGAAGAAAAGGCCTCTCTCATAGTTTCACAGGGAGTTGTGGCAAACAGCTACGCCAGAAGCGCGGCTGCTTTATCCAAAACACCTCATCTTACCACGGTTCATAGTGATATGGACCTCGACTATTCCAATCCCCTGATACGGTCTGTCTACAAGACTTCCGACAAGGTTGTCAGGTGGAGGACCGATCGATACATTGCCGTTTCTAAGCACTTAAGGAGTAAATTAATAAAGTCAGGCATCAAGGGGGATAAAATATCGGTCATTTATAATGGTGTCAGTGAGATAAAATCAAAAAAAGCAAAGAAGGATGGAGAGATTGTCATCGGTTCTATCGGCCGGCTTCACAAGGTAAAGGGCTATGAAAAACTCATTAAGGCTTTCTCTATCGTTAACTCAACCGGACTCAAGCTCATAATATGGGGAGAGGGGCCAGAAAGAAAGAGCCTCGAAGCTTTAATCGATAGCTTGGGTTTGAAGGGCAAGGTAGAGCTTGCGGGGTTCACTGATGACATTGTAGGAGCACTATCAAAAACAGATATTTATGTCCAGCCATCATTGTCCGAGGGCTTTGGTCTCACTGTGGTCGAGGCAATGTTAGCCGGGAAGCCGATTATTGTCACGCCTGTTGGCAGTTTGAAAGAGATAGTTACTGATGGCGAAACGGGGATCATTGCAAAAAGCACTTCGCCAAAAGCTCTAGCCAACTCCTTGGAGCGTCTTCTCTCGGATGAGGAGCTTCTAAAAAATCTCGGAGAAAATGCGAAGAGAGATGCAAAAGAGAGATTCTCAATGAAGAGTTGGGTTAGGGAAACCGAAAAAGCATATTTGGAGACGGCAAAGTGAAAATAGTTGAGATTCTATATAATCCATGGGAGGGAGGCGCCGAGGAGGTAAGTTATCTCTTGGCGAAAGAGGCGATTAAAGATGGGCAAGAGGTGGAGTTTATTTTCGGCCAAGAAGGGCCGTTTGTTCAGAGAGTAAAGGATTTAGGCTGCCGAGTGCATTTTGTTAAGATGCATTCTCCATTCGATCCTTTTGCCATTTGGAACTTAAGAAAGATTTTTAAAGAAATAAAGCCCGACATAGTTCACACAATGTTTTTGCGGGAAAACTTTTTGGCCATAGTTGCTTCTAAGCTTACCGGGATAGGCAGGGTAGTTTCAACTGTTCACAGGATAGAGCCCAAGACAAAGACTCAGGCATTTTTTAATAGAATGTATAGCCGTGGCCTGTCGGCCTTTATTGCCACTTCAAAGGTTGCAGAGAAGTATCTCACAGAAGAAGGTATAAAAAAAGAAAAGCTCAAAGTTGTATATAATGGCATAGAACTGCCCAATATTAAAAATATATCAAAGAAAAGTCCTGTTTTTACTGTTGGTTTTGTGGGCAGAGTTTCGTCTGTAAAAAATATTCCACTGCTTTTCGAAGCGCTAAAGAATGTCGATAAGAATAATCTGGAAGTCATGATCGTAGGAGATGGGCCGGAAAGAGAAAAACTTGAGGAGCAGGCAAAAGGCCTTAAGTTAGAAAAAGTAGTGAGTTTTAAAGGATATTCAAAAAATCCGTCAGTATTCTACAAAGAGTTTGATGTCTTTGTGCTACCATCAAAAATAGAGGTTTTCCCGATGGCTTTACTTGAGGCAATGTCATATGGCGTACCGGCGGTTGCATCAAATGTCGGAGGAATACCCGAGATAGTGAAAGATGGAGAGAATGGCATGCTTTTTACGAGCGGTAATGTCGAGGAGCTAGCCGAGAAATTAGAAAAAATCAGAAATGAAAAACACACAAAAGAGCGTCTTTCTGAAAATGCCCTGAAAAGCGTGCGGCAGTTTTCGGCAGAAAAAATGTATAAAGAAACGAAAAAAATTTACCTCGAAGCTCTTGGCTAATAAGCGTTTTAGGAGTATAATACAAGCCAAATGATACAGATTCTGGTTTTTAGTTTGGCTTTAAGTTACGGGCTTTCTATTTTGGTAAGGAAAGCTCTCATTCATTTTGATATCCTGGCGCATCCAAGCGAAAGGAAGGTGCATAAAAAGGCTGTTCCCGAAGGCGGAGGAATAGCTATTTTTATTACGGTGATTAGCGCTTCCTTTATATTCTTGGGCTATGATCCGAAGTTTTTAGGTTTGTATGTCGGGGCAACACTCATGTTTCTGATGGGTCTTCTCGATGATATCTTTGACGTCAGGGCGAGGTACAAGCTTATCGGACAAATCGTTGCTGTTTCTTTAGCGATGTATTTTGGTCTCACTATCCAATTCGTGACCGGTAATGACTCAGTTGTAAATATTGGCATTTTCTCTATTCCTCTGACTTTTCTTTGGCTTTTGGGAGTGACAAATGCTATCAACTTAATTGATGGATTGGACGGTCTAGCCGGAGGCGTGGGGGCGATAGTATCGATAATTTTGGGCATTGTAGCGCTTGGACAAGGAAGGACGGATGTAGCAATGATGGCCTTTATTTTGGCGGCCGCTACCATCGGATTCCTACCGCATAATTTCTCTGACAAAAAGAAAATGTTTATGGGCGACAGCGGGTCACAGTTTATGGGCTTTTCACTGGCCGCTCTTTCCATACTTGGCGTTACCAAGGTTGCTGCTACCTTTGTCATGCTGGCGCCAATAATGATTCTTGCCATTCCTATATTTGACACTTTATTTGCCATCATTCGAAGGGCCAAAAATGGCAAAAAGATATTTATAGCCGATCGCGGGCATCTGCATCATCGTCTTTTAGACCTTGGATTTACCGAGAGAAAAGCGGTAACATTCATTTATTATGTGACTATACTTTTGGGTTTTGTGGCGGTATTTTCTACAAGGATTCCGCCAAAAAGCGCGGTAGTACTTTTTGTAATAACAGTCGGCATGATAGTCGCTATTTCATTTATGCTATCCAGACAGCACAGTAGAAAGCTCAATGGTCAAAACAAGCAAGCTTAGTTATTCCACGGTGACGCTTTTTGCCAGATTCCTGGGCTTGTCTACATCCAGTCCTTTAGATAAAGAAACGTAATAAGCAAATAGCTGGAGCGGCGCAACAGCCAGTATCGGTGTCAGCATCTCCAAAGTTTTTGGGATATATATGCAATCATCGGCCAAGCGCTCAACATCTTTATTTCCCTCGGTCGTTAAAATAATTATTTTACCGTTTCGGGCCTTTGTTTCCTCTATGTTTGAAATCCCTTTTTCGTAAACGCTGTCCTTCGGGGCAATGGCAAAAACCGGGAAATTTTTATCAATGAGCGCGATAGAGCCGTGTTTCATCTCGCCGGAAGCTAGGCCGACTGCGTTCACGTATGAAATTTCTTTAAGTTTAAGCGCACCTTCTTCTGCCAGCGGAAAACAATATTTTCTCCCTAAGTACATAAAATTATCATATTTAGCATATTTTTCGGCCAGTTTTTTAATCTGGTCTTTTTGTTTTAAAACTTTCTCTACTTTTTTCGGCAGTTCGCTTATTTCTTCGACAATTCTTTTGCCGGTGACAAGTGACATCTTTCTCTCCCTGCCAAACATGACTGTCATTAGGGCGAGGACCGTGATTTGTGACGTGAATGCCTTAGTGGAAGCAACGGCTATTTCCGGTCCGGCATGATTGTAGACACCGGCGTCGGTTTCCCGTGCGATGGTAGAGCCGACCGCGTTTACTATTCCAAGAGTGATAGCACCTTTTCTTTTGGCCTCCCTGATTGCCGCAAGCGTATCAGCTGTTTCTCCGGACTGGCTGATGGCGATAACGGCGGTTCGCTCATTAATAATCGGTTTGCGATAACGAAACTCACTGGCGTACTCAACTTCGGCCGGTATTTCGGCATATTCTTCAAACATATATTCACCGACCATCCCCGCAAATCTAGCTGTCCCGCAGGCTACGATAATAATTCTTTCAATTTTTCTCAGCTCATCTTTTACCGATTCCAGGCCACCAAGTTTAACATCACCATCTTCTATGATTAATCGCCCCCTGGTCGAGTTTATAATAACCTCAGGCTGTTCCATAATTTCCTTCATCATGAAGTGTTCATGCCCGCTTTTTTGAGATTCTTCCAGCGACCACTCGACCTGATTTATTTCGCACTTTACCTTTTGGTTGTCTGTATTGGTAATTTCGAAATTATCCTTTGTAACCCTAGCTACTTCTCCGTCGTTTAGATAAACTACTTGTTTGGTATGGCCTAAAATAGCCGAGACATCGCTGGCGACAAAGTTTTCACCGTCACCAACCCCAAGTATTAAAGGGCTGCCTTTTCTTGCGGCTATTATTTCTTCAGGATTATCCTTTGAAATTACGGCTATTCCATATGTGCCCTCGACACACTTTAATGTTTTGAGCACGGCTGCTTTTAAATCACATTTATAAAATTCCTCTATTAAATGAGCTATAACTTCGGAGTCGGTCTCGGACACAAACTTATGTCCCTTTTTCTTTAAGTCTTCGCGCAAAGACTGATAATTTTCGATAATTCCGTTGTGCACGATGGCTATATTCCCATCGCAGCTAAGATGGGGGTGGGCATTTTCCCGGGTCGGTTTTCCGTGGGTGGCCCACCTGGTGTGTGATATGCCGACTTCTCCGGTATATTCCTTATTTTCGAGATTTTTCTCCAGGTTTATAATCTTGCCGACTGCTTTTTCTGATATAATTTTTTTATCTTCTACAAGAGCGATGCCGGCTGAATCATAGCCTCTGTACTCAAGCCTTTTTAGGCTTTCAAGGAGCGTATTTTCGACATTCTTTTTTCCGATGTATCCGACTATTCCACACATAAAAAATTGTTTTCCTAATTCGTCATTAACTTATAAACAATTCACATTCTAGCTGTTTTCCGGGCATATTCCAAGACAATTATGACTGGACGAAGAATCAAGTTTATGCTAACATTAGTCGTATGAGGGTTTCTTCGGGAATCTTTTTTAAATACAAAACAAAATAATTTAGGAGAAAAAGAATGATAAACAGCTATCTTCTGTTTGCACTTGGCGCAGCCGTTTTGGCGATCGCTTATGGTGGGTATTTAATTAAATGGGTGCTTGAAAAAAGCGATGGAAATGAAAAGATGAAAGAAATCGCTTCAGCAATTCAGGAAGGCGCCAAAGCATATTTAAATAGGCAATACAAAACAATATTTATAGTCGCGGTTCTGGTTTTCGCTATCCTTCTTTTTACTCTCGGGATAAACACAGCCTTCGGATTTTTGATTGGAGCATTTGCTTCAGCACTTGCGGGCTACATCGGCATGAACATCTCAGTCAGAGCTAATGTTCGAACTACAGAAGCAGCTAGAAAAGGAATGAGAGAAGCATTGGACGTGGCCGTAAAAGGCGGAGCGGTAACAGGATTTTTGGTAGTTGGTCTGGCTCTTTTGGTTGTCACACTTTTCTGGATTTTCACTCATGATGCAAAAGCCCTAGTTGGCCTTGGCTTTGGTGGATCTCTAATCTCAGTTTTTGCCCGTCTTGGCGGTGGTATTTATACGAAAGGTGCAGATGTTGGAGCTGACCTTGTCGGAAAAGTAGAAGCAGGCATTCCTGAGGATGATCCTAGAAATCCGGCGGTTATTGCTGACAATGTAGGTGATAATGTTGGCGACTGTGCTGGTATGGCGGCTGACCTTTTCGAGACTTATGCTGTAACGGCGGTTGCTGTTATCCTTCTCGGAACGTTAGTGTTTAAAGATTTTGAAAATGCTATTTATTTTCCTCTAGTTATCGGGGGTGTTTCAATCATTGCTTCTATCATCGGTTCATTTTTTATCAAACTCGGTAAAAGCAAAAACATAATGAGCGCTCTTTATAAAGGATTAATCGTATCAGCAGGTGTCTCTGCCATAGCATTTTACTTCGTAACTCAGAAACTGATGGTAGGTAATGGTCTTTATACTCCTGAAAAACTCTATTTTGCTTCCTTGATTGGTTTGGCTGTAACGGCGGGAATGGTGGTTATCACTGAGTATTACACCTCAACAAAGTATAAGCCGGTTAAAAGTATTGCTAAAGCATCTGAGAGCGGACATGGCACAAACATTATTACCGGTTTGGCAGTAAGCATGAAGTCGACAGCTCTGCCTGTGATTTTGATAGCTGTTGGAATAGTTACTTCATTTATGCTAGCGG